>NZ_NFLA01000015.1:0-58681 GCF_002160675.1 Erysipelatoclostridium sp. An15 | reverse complement strand
TAGAAATAACGCTGGTCGCAATAGGATTTAATATTAGAAAATATCATAAAATGATGATGGAGAAGCGAAAAAAAGAAGCTCTAATTAATTAAAAAGATCCAAAAAGTCCTTGAAAAAAACTGATTTTGAAACAGATACCCTTATTGCGCCTAAAAAAGGCTTTTTTTTATACAAAAATTAATTAAAAATAGCAAAAAAATTAAATTTTCCAAAAAATAATCTTCAAAACAAAAAAGAAGCTGTAACGCTTCATTAAAGGTTAAAAAAACCTCCTTTCGTTACAGCCCCTTATTAAAAAGTAAAAATTGGAGAAATTGTAATAGTGTCTAATTTATTATCATTGAAATCATAGACTACTTTGATGTTAGCTTCATTATAAGTAATACCGATTTGTCCAGAGACAACATTATCTTTTTGATCTTTGATAATTTGACTATAATATTCCTGATTAAAAAGATCACAAATATCCTGGTAATTCATTTTTGTTTTTGCCCCATTATCTAATTGATAATGATCAGTTTTTAAAACAATTTCTTGAATTAAGTTCGAAGGATCCACGGTTATTACCATATCATCGTTTGAATAAATAGTAGTATCATTATTTGTAGTAGTTAGAAAATCTTGATTAAAAAAGCCATCATGATCATCTATGTTATGATTAACGGTAATTATATTACTATCATCAATGATAACATTATAACCACTATCTTGATTATTGTTTTGACAACCAGTAAATATAGTTAAAACAAAGATCAGTGATAAAATTATTTTTAATTTTTTCATTTGTCCTCCTTTTATAAAAGTGGTGCTAAAAAGTTTAATTGTTTTTCTAATTAAAATGTATCAAATTAGATTGACTTTGACAATTAGTATCGTTCTTGTTTTTTAAAAAAGATAATGGCATAATAAAACAAGGAGGTAAGCTACTATGCTACAACAAGAAAGACATAATCAAATTTTGGCGCGATTGAATTTAGAAGGTCAAGTTAGAGTAAAAGATTTAAGTAAAGATTTTAATGTTACTGAAGACTGTATTAGAAAAGATTTAAATATTTTAGAAAAAGCTAATAAATTAAAAAGAATTCATGGTGGGGCAACCTGCATGCGTTCAAATTTACATACAGTAAATGTAAGTCAACGACGAGATGTTCGGGTAGAAGAAAAAAAGGCAATTGCTTTAAAAGCGATTGAGTTAATTAAACCAGGGATGATGATTTTTTTAGATATTTCTACAGTTACTTTAGAAATCGCTAAATTAATTTATCAGCGCAATTTAAAAATAACTGTTGTTACAAATATGATCGATATTATGGAAATTTTTACCCGTGATTGTAATACTAATTTGATTTTTATTGGTGGTGAATTGAATCGGGCTCGTGATGGATTTATTGGTGCTATTACTATTGAACAAATAAAGAAATATAAGTTTGATCTTTCTTTTTTAGGGGTAGTTGGAATTGATGTTTTTAATAATAAAGTAGCTACTTATGATATTAATGATGGTTTAACTAAAAAAGAAGTTCTTAATGCCAGTCGAAAATGTTATATGGCAGGTGAAACGATTAAGTTTGAATTAGATGGTAATTATTTGTTTGGTGATATTAGTGATTTTAGTGGTTATATTTGCGAAGGTGGACTGGATAGTAGAATAGAAAATAAATTAAAAGATATTGGAATTGAAATCATTTAGCGATGATTTCTTTTTTTTATTGAAAAAATAGTGAAATTTATTGTTTTTTATTGAATTTAATAAAAAACAATGTATAATTAAGATACAATCAATAAAAAACGATAAAAAAAGGAGGTTTCTTAGATGGATGATTTGTACCAAAGTGAAAGAATTGGAATTTTAAAAGATAAGATGCTAAAGGCACCGCGTTATGCTTCGATTGAACAAGCTAGAATTATTACAAAGGTTTATCAAGAAAACGAAGGGTTATCAATTAGTAAAAAAAGAGCATTATCTTTAAAAGCAGCTTTAGAACAAATGGAAATAGCAGTAGAACCAGAAGAACTAATTGTAGGGAATCGAACTAAAGGAGTTAGAGCAGGAGTTGTATTTCCTGAAAGTGGTAGTTCCTGGGTAATAAAAGAGTTTGAAACTTTACCAACTAGACCTCAGGATAAATTTTTAGTTAATGATGAAGATATTAAGGAATTTAAAGAAAAGATTTATCCTTATTGGCAAGGTAAATCATTAGAAGATAAAATTAAACAAGAGTATGGTGATAAAATTAATGCAATTAGTAAAGTTGTAAAAATTAATCAAAAAGATCATGCTCAAGGCCATATTTGTCCTGATACTGCTTTATGGCTACGTTTAGGACCTCAGGGTTTGATGGAAAAAGCCCAAGAAAAATTGAAAACTTGTTGTAAAGAACATCAAGAATTTTATCAATGTACTATATTGGTTTTACAGGGCGCTTGTAACTTTATGATTCGCTATCATGATTATATTATGGAGATTATTGATGATGTTGATTTTAAATATCAAGAATCATTAAAGCAGGTTGCTAATAATTGTTATAACTTAGCTAAAAGACCGCCCGAGACTTTTCATGAAGCTATTCAGTCACTATGGTTTTTATTTGTAATCTTGCATATGGAATCTAATGCTTCTTCGTTTTCACCAGGACGAATTGATCAATATTTATATCCATATTATTATCATGATATTACTAATAATATAATTACTAAACAACAGGCTTTAGAAATATTAGAATGCTTATGGTTAAAATTTAATCAGATTGTCTATTTAAGAAATCAAAACAGTGCTAAATATTTTGCCGGTTTTCCAATTGGTTTTAATGTAGCTATTGGGGGACAAGATGAAGATGGTAATGATACGTACAATGAATTATCATTGTTATGTTTAAAAGCACAATATCATCTAGGATTACCACAACCTAATTTATCAGTGCGATTAAACAAAAATACATCACATGAATTAATGCAAGAAGCAATTAAAGTAGTCGCTAAAGGTAGTGGCATGCCACAGTTTTTCAATGATGAAGCAATTATTCCAGCGATGATCAATGATTTAAAAATTGAAGAAAAAGACGCTCGTAACTATGCTATTGTTGGATGTGTAGAACTAACAACTCATGGTAATAATTTAGGCTGGTCAGATGCAGCAATGTTTAATTTGAATAAAGCATTAGAATTGACATTAAATCATGGTAAGTGTTTGCTTACTGGAAAACAAATTGGTTTGGATTTAGGCAGTTTAGAAACATATAATAATTTTGAAGAATTAGAAGCAGCATTTAAAAAACAAATTGATTATTTTATTGATGAAATGATGAAAGCTGAAGAAGTAGTTGAAAGAATTCATCAAGAATGTTTACCAACAGCCTTTTTATCTACTGTAATCGATGATTGTTTAGAAAATGGTATTGATGTTACAAGAGGCGGTGCTAAATATAATTTATCAGGTATTCAAATGATTCAAGTTGCCAATTTAGCTGATTCATTAGCCGCTATAAAACAATTAGTTTATGATAAAAAAATGATTTCAAGATCTCAGTTACTAGAAGCTTTACAAGCTGACTTTAAAGGTTATGAAATTATTCAAACAATGCTATTGCGTAAAGTTCCTAAGTATGGAAATGATGTTAAATGGGTTGATGAATTAGGTAGTAAGTGGGCTGGATATTTTAGAAGTCGAATGAATGACTATACTAATTATCGAGGTGGTCTATATCATACTGGTATGTATACTGTTTCTGCCCATGTACCAATGGGAGAAAATCTTGGGGCATCACCAGATGGTAGAAATGCTTTGACACCTTTAGCTGATGGTGGGATGTCACCGGTTTATGGTCGCGATTTAGCGGGGCCAACAGCAGTATTAAAATCAGTATCACGGATGAAAAACTCATATACTACAAATGGTGGTCTTTTGAATATGAAGTTTTTACCAGAATTTTTTGCTACTAAAACTGGAATGCAAAAATTTGAAAACTTCTTGCGGGCATTTGTTGATTTAAAAGTACCTCATATTCAATTTAATGTTGTTAATCGTGAAGATTTATTAGATGCTAAAATTCATCCTGAAAGACATCGTTCTTTAACGATTCGGGTTGCTGGGTATACTGCATATTTTGTTGAGTTAGCCGATAAATTACAAAATGAAATTATTGAAAGGACGACTTATAGTGACATCTAAAGCATTAGTGTTTGATATTAAAAGGTTTGCGGTTCATGATGGTACTGGACTTAGAACAACGATATTTTTTAAAGGATGTCCTCTTAGATGTAAATGGTGTCAAAATCCCGAAGGATTATCACCTAAAAGACAACCACTATATTTTAAAAATGATTGTATTCATTGTCAAAGATGCCTTGAATTTAGTAAACCTGGTCAAATGGAATATTTAAAGCAACGACCATATTTTAATTATGATTATATAGGAAGTTTTGACAATTTAATTGATGCTTGTCCTAGTGGGGCGATTCGTTATGATAGTATTGAATATGATGTTGAAACTTTAATTGAAAAAATTAAAGATGATCAGGTTTTTTATCGTGATGATGGTGGGGTTACTTTTTCTGGAGGTGAACCATTATTACAAGGGTCGTTTTTATTAGAAATATTGAAACGTTGTAAAGATGAAAAAATTCATACGGCAATTGAAACGACTATGTATGCATCTTTAGATTTAATTAAAAGTATTTTACCGTATTTAGACTTAATATATATTGATCTAAAGCTATTTGATGAAAAGTTGCATCAACAATATACAGGTGTTTTACCAAAACTGATTAAAGAAAATATTACTTTTGTTTTAACGAGTCCTTATAAAGATAAAGTAATTATTAGAACACCATTGATACCATCAATGACGGCAACAGATAGTAATATTAGTCAAATTGTGCAGTTTTTAGTAAATATATATCCAGATGTTAAATATGAATTATTAAATTATAATCCACTAGCAGCGTCTAAATATGAATTAATAAATGAGCAATATACATTAGATAGTAAATTAAAAATGTTTAATAATGAACAAATGGAACATTTTTATCAGCTGGTTAATCAAAATGGATTAAAAAATATAATTAAAGAATAGGAGATAGTTATGGAATTTATAATTGATACAGTAGATTTAAAAGAAATTGAAGAAGCAGTAGAGTATTTACCGATTTCAGGAGTTACTAGTAATCCTTCAATAGTAAAAGCAACTAGTCCTGAAAATTTCTTTGATCATATGCGTAAAATCAGAGAAATGATTGGAATGGAAAACAGTTTGCATATCCAGGTAACTGGTCTGGATTGTGAAACTATGGTTAAAGAAGCTAAACGAATTGTAAAGGAAATCGATGATTTAGTATATATTAAAGTGCCTGTTTCATATGAAGGAATCAAAGCTATTAAAGAATTAAAAAATCGTGGCATGAATGTAACGGCGACAGCTGTTTATGATTTAATGCAAGCCTATATGGCATTAGAAGCCGGAGCTGATTATATTGCTCCATATGTAAATCGTATCGGTAATCTAGGAAGTGATCCATTTGAATTGATTCATGAACTATCATCAAGAATTGAAGTAGATGGATATGATTGTAAAATATTAGCAGCCAGCTTTAAAGGGGTACAACAAGTTCGAGATGCTTTTAATAGTGGCTCACATGCAATAACAGCACCAGTAGCCGTATTAAATCAAATCTTCAAAAATCCAAACATTGAAAAAGCAGTAGCAGATTTTAATAATGACTGGTATGCAATGTATGGTGAGGGTAAAGAAATTTGTGATTTATAAAAAATTATGATTGATATAAGCTCTGGTATTTAGGTATTTAAATACTAGGGTTTTTATTATGCGTTATAGTAATAGTTTTATTAATTATTGATATTGTACTTTTATATTTTGATATATCAAAATATGATAAAAGGATGGCGATAAAATAATGATTAATAAAATAAGAGAAATTGAATTTATAAATAAAATTTCTGATTTGTATTTTAAAAAAGCTAATAATAAAGGAACAGTTATTCAAGTATTTTATGATTCGGTTGATTATACAGTTAAAAATAACCCAACCAGCTTATGTGTATTTACCATTTGGTTATAATAAAAATCATCATCACATTAAATATAATATTTTGTATTTGATGCATGGCTGGAGCATGCAGGTGATTTTTTGACCGTAAAAAAGGAAATCTAGTTAATTTATTAGATCGAATGATTGAAAATAAAGACATTCAACCACTAATTGTTGTTAGTGCTACTTTTGATGCTTTAAATCAGCCCCAAAGTTTTATGCGCTCTGTAGCAGAAATTCAAGTATTTAATCAGGTCAATAGCCAGATGTTAGAAATGATGCAAAGTCAAACTTTTAATAAAAATAATTGTTGTTATGCTATTAGAAAAAATGGTTGCCATAATATTGCTACATGTGAAGAATATCTATATCATGCTTTAAAAATTATTTTTAAATATGAAAAGTAATTCTAAAAATCATAGCTTATAAGCATTGTATATATTTACTATAGGTATTAGATATTTTAAATTGTGCTAGTTAAAATATAAGTGTCAAGAAAAAAGATACTTAGAAAGGAAGATAAGTTATGGAAAAAAGAGAATTAGGTAAAAGCGGTTTAGTTACTTCTAAAATGGGCTTTGGCTGCATGGGTTTAAATTATCATCGTGGTGTCGCTAAAGATCGTAATGAAATGATTAAAGTTGTCCATGAAGCAATCGATGCAGGTATTACAATGTTTGATACAGCAGCAGTTTATGGACCATATACAAATGAAGAATTAGTAGGTGATGCTTTAGTTGGATACCGTGATAAAGTGCAGATTGCTACTAAAGGTGGTTTTAAAATTGATGGCTTAAATAATGAATTAGATAGTCGTCCTGAATCACTTAGAAAACAATTAGAGGATTCATTAAAAAGATTAAAAACAGATTATATTGATTTATATTATATTCATCGTGTTGATCCTAATGTGCCAATTGAAGATGTTGCAATGGCTATGAAACAATTTAAAAAAGAAGGATTAATTAAACATTGGGGATTATCTGAAGCTGGTGTCGAAACTATTCGTCGTGCTCATAAAGTCGAGCCATTAGCAGCTGTTGAATATGAATATTCAATGTGGTGGCGTGAAATTGAAAAAGATGTTTTACCAGTGTTAGAAGAATTAGGAATTGGTTTAGTTGCATATAGTCCTTTAGGTAGAGGTTTTTTAACTGGTAAATTAGATAAAAATACTACTTTTGGTGAAAATGATAATCGTGCAGATTTACCAAGATTTACAAAAGAAGCTATGGCTGCCAATCAAGTAGTTATTGATTATATCAATGAGCTTGCAACAACTAAAAATGCTACTGCCGCTCAGATTGCTTTAGCATGGGTCATGGCTCAAAAACCATGGATCGTTCCAATTCCAGGAACTACTAAAATTTCTAGAATTCATGAAAATATTAAAGCAGCTAATATTAAGTTCAGTGATGAAGAAATGAAGACGATCAATGATGCTTTAAGTAAAATTGAAATTGTTGGTGATCGTTATCCAGAATCAGAAAAAAGAAGAACTGGTAATTAAATATTTCAAACAAGAGCGTAACCGCTCTTGTTTTGGTATACCTTTAAGGTATAGAAAGGATAATTAATAAGTATTAGACATATATAAAAAACAGGTTTAAGATAATATTGTCAAAAGAATACAATTAGAAAGAAGTGAGATTATGAAAATAGTAAATCAAAATTTCGATGAAGAAAGAGCTTTATATGGGCTTCATGATAGTGAAGTAATTAGTTGTAATTTTCAAGGTCCTCAAGATGGTGAATCACCATTTAAAGAAACCCATGATATTCTTGTAGATAGTTGTTATTTTGCATTAAGATATCCATTTTGGCATGTTAATCATGCTAAGATTATAAATACTGAAATGACTGATTTATGCCGGGCAGCTTTATGGTATGATAATGATGTTACTATTGAAAATAGTAAATTACATGGTATTAAAGCAGTCCGTGAATGTCACAATGTTTCATTGAATAATTGTGATATTATTTCACCAGAATTTGGCTGGATGAGTGCTAATTTAAAATTGAGCAATTGTAAATTAACTGGTGAGTATCCATTTTTACACAGTAATGATATTGAGTTGGATCATTTTGAGTTAAGTGGTAAATATTCTTTTCAATATGTAGAAAATATGGTCATTAAAAATTCATATTTAGATACTAAAGATGCTTTTTGGCATAGTAAAAATGTTACTGTTTATGATAGTGTTTTAAAAGGAGAATATTTAGCCTGGTATAGTGAGAATTTAAAATTAGTACGTTGTAAAATCATTGGTACTCAGCCGCTATGTTATGCTAAAGGATTAATTTTAGAAGATTGTGAAATGATCGATACTGATTTGAGTTTTGAAAAAAGTGATATTCAAGCAACAATTAAAGGAAATATTGTTAGTGTAAAAAATCCTGAATCAGGTTATATTTGTGCTGATAGCATTGATCAAATCGTATTAGATGCACCAACAAAATGTCAAATTCGTTGCTGCAATGTTATGAATTTTAATCAAGAATGCAAAGAATGTACTATCACAAATTAAATAGGACTTAAAAACTGACTTATGATAGGTTCCCGCTAAAGTAGATATATAAAATAAATGTATCTGCTTTAGTGGGATTTTTCTATATTATATTGAGTAATATTTACTCTGTTTATTTGATGAAAACTAGATTATTATAGTTAGCCGTTTTTGTTTACAACAAGCTAACATCAATGATAAAATTAAATAAAAATTGAGGTGATCATGATGGAAATACGAGTTTTAAAATATTTTTTAGCTGTAGCTAGAGAAGGAAATATTACTAGAGCTGCAGAAGTATTACATATTACCCAGCCAACCCTTAGTCGTCAGTTAATGCAGTTAGAAGATGAATTAGGTGTAGCGTTATTTATTCGTGGCAAAAGAAAAATGATCTTAACAGATGTTGGAATGTTATTAAAAAGAAGAGCTGAAGAAATTGTTAGTTTAGCTGAAAAAACCGAGCTGGAAATTAGTAATCAAGATAATGATGTGAGTGGTGAAATTGTTTTAGCTTGTGGTTTAACTGAAGCAACTCAAACCATGGGAAGATATATTAAAGAATTTAAGGAAATATATCCAGATGTGGTTTTTAAAGTAAAAAACGGAAATTCTGATTTTATCATGGAAGCAATCGATAATGGTTTAGTTGATCTGGGTTTTGTTATTGAACCAATTGATTTGGAAAAATTAAATTTTTTGAAAATGAATCAATTAGAAACATGGGGAATATTGATGAAAGCCGATTCACCGCTAGCTAGTAAAGATTATTTAGAAGCATCAGATTTAATAAATATACCATTAATAAATACCGCAAGAATTGAAACACAAAATCAGTTGAAAAACTGGATGGGTAACGATTATGAAAAACTTAATTTTGTTGCAGTCTCTGAATTATCATCTACTGCAGCTACTTTAGTAGAAAATGATGTAGGTTATGCAATCGTTATTGAAGGGTCTACAAGCAATGTTATTAGTGACCAGTTATGTTTTAGACCGCTTTATCCTAAAATGACAACAGCTTCATTAGTTATCTGGAAAAAATATCAGTCTTTTAGTTATACAATTTCTAGATTTATTGATTTTATTTCTAAAGAGATTAAAGATGGTAAATAAAAACAAGTTTGATATTATCAAATAATATCTACTTGTTTTTTTACACTTTTAAAGATTGATACAAAAAGATGAATTTAATAAAAATATGGTTTTTTGATAAGTTAACAAGACTAAATATTAAGTAAAAATATGATTTTTATTGATAGAATGACTATTAATTAGGTTTGAAAGTAAAAAAATTGCTTTTCATTTTTTTGATATTTTGTTAGAATAGGGAGCGGGTCCAATCCAACAATTTTTTAAGTTTTACTGATTTAATCAAGATAAGTAGTCGATCATAGTAAAAGAATACTTGTTTTGATTACTATATATTTTTATCAGCACTCTGAAAGCGTTATCATTTTTTGATGAAATGCACCTTTAATTATGATATAATGATTTTATCTTAGAAAAGGGGGAGTGACACATGCTCGATGATTTTTTGATTCACGTATTTCATAAAGGAAATACTTTAGAGGCGTATAAAATTTTTGGTGCTCATTTGGAGACAAACAACCATAAAAAAGGTGTCCGCTTCACCGTTTATGCACCTAATGCACGTAGTGTACAAGTCGTAGGTGATTTTAATGATTGGGATGGAAGCAATCACTATATGGAAAAATATACCGATGGTGGTATTTGGACTTTGTTTATTCCTGGAGTTAAGGAAAAAGCATTGTATAAATATCGAATTGAAACCCAAAATTTTGCGACTGTTGATCGTGCAGATCCATACGCTTTTTATAGTGAATTACGGCCTGGAACTGCATCAAGAGTATACAATATTGAAAATTTCCGCTGGTCGGATAAACGCTGGTTAAATGCCAGAACTAAAAACTTTGATAAACCAATGAATATTTATGAAGCAAATATTGGTTCTTGGAAAATGAAAAAAGATTTTACAGATGAAGAAGATGGTGAATTTTATACTTATGAAGAAATGATAGATTTAATCATTCCTTATTTAGTTGAAAATCATTATACTCATCTTGAATTAATGCCATTAACTGAGTTTCCATTCGATGGTTCTTGGGGATATCAGGCAACTGGTTACTTTAGTGTAACAAGCCGTTATGGTGAACCAAAGGGATTGATGAAATTCATAAATGCTTGTCATAAAGCTGGAATAGGTGTTATCATGGATTTTGTTCCAGCTCATTTTGTAAAAGATGGACATGGTTTATATCAATTTGATGGCGGTTTTGTTTATGATTATCCAGATATTAATCGCCGTTATACAGAATGGGATAGTGTTTATTTTGATGTTGGGCGCGAAGAAGTACGTAGCTTTTTGATGAGTAGCGTTGGCTTTTTTGCTAAATATTTCCACGTTGATGGAATTAGATTTGATGCAGTAAGCAATTTAATTTATTGGAAGGGAAATAAAGAAGCTGGTCTAAACGACGGAGCAGTAGAATTTATGCGTAGAATGAATAACCACATGAAAGGATATTTCCCTGGGGTTATGTTAATTGCAGAAGATTCTAGTGATTTTAATGGCGTTACTAAATCACCAGACGTTGGTGGTCTAGGATTTGACTACAAATGGGATTTAGGTTGGATGAATGATACTTTGAAGTACATGAAATTGGATCCAGTATATCGTCAAAGTGACCACAATTTAATTACTTTTTCAATGGCATATTTTTATAGCGAAAACTTTATATTGCCATTTTCACATGATGAAGTTGTTCATAGTAAAGGTACCATTGTTGATAAAATCTGGGGTACTCATGAACAAAAATTTGCGCAATTAAAAACGCTATATACTTATATGATGATTCATCCAGGTAAGAAATTAAACTTTATGGGAAATGAATTAGGTGAATATAAGGAATGGGACGAAAAAGTGGCATTGGGATGGAATATTTTAAAATACCCAATTCATGATTCTTTCCATCATTTCATGATTAGATTAAATGAAATCTATAAAAATTATCAATGTATGTATGAACAAGACTATGGCATGGACGGTTTTGAATGGCTTGTTGTTGATGATCGGGCTCAAAGCGTCTTTGCAATAGAAAGAAAAGGAACTGATGGTAGTTCATTGATTGCAGTAATGAACTTTACTGCTAATAAGCATGAAGGTTATAAGATTCCAGTAAACAAACCAGGATCTTATAAAGAAATTCTTAATAGCGATACTGATATTTATAGTGGAAGTAACTATACTAACAAACGTGCTATTAGAGCTAAAAAAGGTCAAACTTTAAATAAAGAATATTATATACCAGTTAATATTGCTCCTTTTGGCAGCATGATTTTCGAATATAAAGCACCAAAATAAAACTGGTATCAAAAAGGAGATAATATGTTTAAGAACAAAGAAGAATTTAAATTTGAGTTTTCACGTAGAATTATTGAATCATATGGACGTACTGTTGAAGAAAGTCATATTACTGAACGTTTCTTAGTATTAGAAACAATGGTTCGTGACTATGCTTCAGTTAACTGGGCAACTAGTAAAGCTATGATTCGTAACAATTGTCAAAAACAAATGCATTATTTTTCAATGGAATTTTTAATGGGACGTCTTCTAGTAAATAATATGATGAATCTTGGTATTTATCAAATTGCTAAAGAAGGATTAGCTGAATATGGTATTAACATTCATGATTTAGAAGAATTAGAAAGCGATGCTGGACTTGGAAACGGTGGTTTAGGTCGTTTAGCAGCTTGCTTTATGGATTCTTTAGCTTCATTAAAATATCCAGGTCATGGACATACTATTCGTTATGAATATGGTTTATTTAAACAAAAGATCGAAAATGGTTATCAAATTGAATTACCTGATCAATGGATGCAGGTAGGATTTAACTGGGAAGTAAGAAAACCAAAACATCGTGTACCAGTAAAATTCTTTGGAAAAATTGTTTTCAATGAAGAAACAGGAAAATATGAACATGTAGATGCTGAAGAAGTATTTGCAGTTCCTTATGATGTACCTATCGTTGGTAATGATACAGTAACAACAAACACATTACGTTTGTGGTCTGCAGAAGCTAGTGATAATATTCCTGCAAATCAGGATTTTAGACAATACGTTCAAAATGTTCGCGATATTTGTCAAATGCTTTATCCTGATGATTCAACACCAGCAGGAAAAGTGTTGCGTTTAAAACAAGAATATTTCTTTACATGTGCAGGATTAGCTTCTATTGTTAAAGCACATTTAAGACAATATCCTAGTTTAAGTAATTTCCATGAAAAAAATGTTATTCAATTAAACGATACTCATCCAGTTTTAGCAATTCCAGAATTGATGAGAATCTTAATTGATGAACATGATTATGAATGGGAAGAAGCTTGGGATATTACTACTCAAACATTTGCTTATACAAACCACACTATCTTAGCTGAAGCAATGGAAACTTGGCCAATTGATGTAATGCAATCATTATTGCCAAGAGTTTATCAGATTATTGAAGAAATTCATCGTCGTTTTGTTGGGTATGCTAAAATGGTTAGTGGACACGATGATGAATTAGTAGATCGAGTAATGATTTTACGCGATGGTACTGTATATATGGCAAAACTTGCAATTGTTGGAAGCTTTAGTGTTAACGGTGTTGCTAAATTACACTCAGATATTTTAGCTGAACGTGAATTAAGAGATTTTGCCGTTTTATACCCAAATAAATTCAACAATAAAACAAATGGGGTAACTCATCGTCGCTGGTTAGCATATTGTAACCCTGAATTATCATCATTAATCACTGAATATATTGGTGATAGCTGGATCAAACATCCAGAAAAATTAGAAGATTTACTAGATCATGTTGATGATCCGGTACTTCAAGAACGTTTCTTAGATGTTAAAAGAGAAAGAAAACAAATTCTTGCTGACTATATCAAAGAACATAATGGTATTACAGTAGATGTTGATAGTATCTTTGACATTCAAGTAAAACGTCTACATGCATATAAACGTCAATTATTAAATGTATTACACATTATTGATTTATATTTTAGAATGAAAGATAATCCTGATTATCGTATTGAACCAAGAACATTCATTTTTGGAGCAAAAGCAGCAAGCGGATACTATTTTGCTAAAAAAGTTATCAAATTAATCAATAGCGTTGGAGAAGTGGTAAATAACGATCCAGAAACTAATAAATACTTAAAAGTTGTTTTCTTAGAAAACTATGGAGTAACATTGGCAGAAAAAATTATGCCAGCAGCTGATGTTTCAGAACAAATTTCAACAGCAGGTAAAGAAGCTAGTGGTACTGGAAATATGAAATTCATGATGAACGGTGCAATTACTTTAGGTACTTTAGATGGTGCTAATGTTGAAATTTCTGAACTTGTTGGTGAAGATAACTGCTTAATCTTTGGTTTGAAAGATTTCGAAGTAAAAGAATTACGTGATAGCGGAACTTATCGGGCATGGGATTACTACAACAATAATCCAAGATTAAAACGTGTTATTGATAGTTTGATGGATGGAACATTCATCGATAATCGTGAAGAATTCAGAGTTATTTTTGAAGAATTAATGAACAAAAATGATGAATACTTTGTTTTAGCTGATTATGAATCTTATTGTGAAACACAAAGAAAAGTACGTGATTTATATCAAGATCGTAATCGCTGGGCTAGAGCATGTCTTGTAAATATTGCTAAAAGTGGATTCTTCTCATCAGATCGTACAATTCAACAATATGTTGATGATATCTGGCATTTAGAAAAACTTAAATTCTAGTTTTAAAGCTAAATACTAACAAGGATAAATCGATTGGGGATTTATCCTTGTTTTATTGAAAATAACTAAATTATTTTTTATAAAAAAGTTATTTAAATTATATTAATAAAATCTTAATAAATGGCTTGTTAACTTCA
Organism: Erysipelatoclostridium sp. An15; assembly: GCF_002160675.1. Lineage (NCBI taxonomy): Bacteria > Bacillati > Bacillota > Erysipelotrichia > Erysipelotrichales > Coprobacillaceae > Thomasclavelia > Erysipelatoclostridium sp. An15. Next base: position 44,186 of record NZ_NFLA01000015.1, on the reverse strand, counting down.
CTCATTTCATTGCCTTATTGTAAATGATAAGATATAATGAGTTCGAGATGAAAGGATGAATGTCATGGAAAATAGTGCTGTAAGAATGATTGCTAAAATGATTTTAGCGAACAAAATGGAAGTATTACTAGTTAGACAATATTATGATGGAAATTCAGATAGATTTTATTTACGCAATGTATTGACTGGTGATTTACAAAAAATTATGATTTCAGCTAAATATGTTGAAGAGAAGTATACGCATTATTTTTTTGATGATGTCAATATTGATTTTACACAAGTTTATCAAGTTTTAGATGCTTATGGTTTAAGTGAGACATTACAGTATACCCCACTTATTAATGATCCCGAGTTTATGAAAGTTAATTATTATGACGGACATGATTTAGGAAGTACTTACTATCCTGATTATACTGTTTTTAAAGTTTGGGCGCCAACTGCTTTAGAGGTTAAGGTAATGGTAAAGAAAAACCATGAGTTCATTAGCTATGACATGAAAAGAGTAGAAAATGGCGTTTTTAGTTTATATTTATCAGGAGATTATGATAATTGTGAATATCTTTATCAAGTAAGGCATCATGATAGTTTTATTAATGCATTAGATCCATATGCATATAGTTCTTCAGCAAATGGTAGAAGTAGTATAATAATTGACTTGAATAAATGTATGATCGATTTGAATCGTCAATATTTAAAACCATTGAAACAAAAAACGGATGCCATTTTATATGAACTTAGTGTCCGTGATTTTACGATGTATGAAAATAGCCCAAGTAAACATAAGGGGAAGTTTTTAGGTGTTAGTGAAGCTGGCTTAATTACTAAACATGGAAATAACGCTGGATTAGATTACTTAGTAAATTTAGGGATTACGCATGTTCAGCTAATGCCGATTTTTGATTTTGCAACGGTTGATGAAAATCAGCCTCATCTATTATATAACTGGGGATATGATCCAGCGCAGTATAATGTTCCTGAAGGAAGTTATTGCAGTGATCCTAATGATGGTTATAGCCGTGTTTTAGAGTGTAAAGAAATGATTGCTCGATTACATCGTCATGGTTTAAGAGTTATTATGGATGTGGTTTATAATCATATGTATGATGTAAATGCTAGTCCATTTGAACGAATTGTGCCTGGTTATTATTTTAGAAAAAATATGGATGGTACTTTGTCAAATGGTTCTTGGTGTGGTAATGATTTAGAAAGCTGTAATTATATGGTTCGTAAGTATATTATTGATATGTCAAGAAGATGGCAAAGTTTTTATGGTATTGATGGTTATCGTTTTGATTTAATGGGAATCATTGATATTGAAACAATAAATCAAGTATATCAAATTTGCCATTCATATGATAAATCATTTATGGTCTATGGTGAAGGATGGAATATGCCAACTAGTTTACCTGATGATCAAAAGGCGATGCAGTTTAATCATTATAAAATGCCAAATATTAGTTTTTTCAATGATGAATTTCGTGAAGTTATTAAAGGTGGCAGCAGTGATGGTGTTTTGGTTAATAAGGGATTTATTACTGGAAATCTTTATGAAACTGAACGAGCACGTAATTGTATTATGGCATGTAATCGTTATACATCACCAGATCAATCTATAAATTATGTAGAATGTCATGATAATGCAACTATCTTTGATAAATTATATATTTCTAATGTTGAAGAAGGGTTAAATGGAATTTTAGAACGGCAGAAAAATTTAACTATTGTAACATTACTATCACAAGGTATTCCTTTTATTCATGCTGGTCAAGAATTTTATCGTACCAAAGGAGGAATTGGTAATAGTTATAATTCTCCAGATAATATCAATTCTATAAATTGGGATTTTCGAGATATATATAAAGATGATGTTGAAGACATTAAAAAGATTATTCAATTAAGGAAAAATAATAAATGCTTCCGTTATTCTACGGTAGAAGATATAGAAAAAAATATAATAGTTGAAAATATTGACTTTAAGATGTTAAAATATACTCTCAAACAAGATGAGGGAGAATATCAGAAATTTGTAATCTATATTAATCCGTCTAATTTTACGTTTGATTATGACGAAACTGATTATCAGCTGCTTTATGGATTGATTACTGATAGTCAAATTGGAGCTAAAACAGTCGTTGTATTAGCTAAATAATATTAGATAAGGAGAATTAAATTGAAATTAATTGTTGGACTAGGAAATCCTGGTAAGGAATATGAAGCAACACGTCATAATTGTGGTTTTATGGTTATTGATGCGCTTGCCGATAAATTAAATGTAACAGTTGATCAAAAGAAATTTAAAAGTTTATATACTAAATTTAAATATCATGGTGAAGATGTTATTTTATTAAAGCCGCAAACATATATGAATTTATCAGGGGAAGCAGTTATTGCTGCAATGAATTTTTTCAAAATTGATATCGATGATATTCTAGTTATTTATGATGATTTAGATATGCCGGTTGGTAAATTACGTTTACGTAAAAGTGGAAGTGCCGGGGGTCATAATGGAATAAAAAATATTATCTCACATGTATCATCACAGAATTTTAAACGAATTCGTGTTGGAATTGACCGTCATCCCTATATAAAAGTAGTAGATTATGTATTATCAAAATTTACTAAAGAAGAAACAGCGGCTATTAAGGAAGGTATTGATCGAGCTTGTGATGCTGTTATAGATTGTCTGGATCATGATTTTGATTATGTTATGAATCATTATAATTAGAGGTAATTATGAAAAAAATAGATGAGATTTTAAAGAAAAATCTGGCTTTTAAGACTCTGCTTAATGGCCAGGGAAGTATCGTTGTAAACAATGTAAATGATGAGGCACTATTAATAGCTAGTGCCTTTTTGCACTTGAAAAAAGATATTGTTGTTATTAAGCCGAATCAATATGAAGCTAATCTATTGTATCAGCAATTAGCTTTGATCAATGAACAGGATTGTTTATTTTTTCCAGTTGATGAGTCATATCGAATTGAAACATTGGCTTCATCACCAGAATTATTAGGACAAAGAATTGATGCATTATATCAATTGAGTCAAAATAAGCCTAAAATTTTAATTACTCACGGTCAGGCACTGGTTCGATATTTACCAACAAAACAATTATTTTGTGATAATTGTTTGGATATTAAAGTTGGCGATCATATCGATATCTATCAGTTACAAACAAAATTAATTAATGCGGGATATCAAAATGCGATGCGAGTCGATCAGCCATTTTATTTTTCTAAGCGTGGTGGAGTTATTGACGTTTTTTCGATTCAATATGAAAATCCAGTTAGAATTGAGTTTTTTGATGATGAAATTGATAATATTCGTTTCTATGATCAAAACAGCCAGCGAACAATTGAACATGTAAATCAAATTACAATTATACCTGCTAGTGATATTTTATATGAAGAAAAAGAAGTACGAGCAGTATTAGGAAAAATAAATGATTTACGTGATCAGCAGTTTGAAGAATTAGAAGAAATGTATCAGGATGAATATTTAAACAAGGTTGCTATTGACCAGGAAAATTTACGTAATCATGATACTAGCTTTAATATGTATAGCTATTATAATTTGTTTAATCAAACTGCTAATTTGTTGGAGTATGTTAATGATCCATTAATTATTCAAGTAAATCGTCATGATATTGAAATAGCATATAAGAATTACTTAGAAGAAAACTTTTATTATTATCAAGAACTAGCTAGTATTGGTAAAAGTGTTAAAGGATTAAATTTATTTAGTGATTTGTATCAAATTTTAGATCAGGATGCAGTATTCTTTAATCCGTTTGCTAAAGATGACAAAGATGTCTTCTTTAATGCTCGGGGTATCATGTTAGATAATAATGATGAAAATCTGTTGGTCAAAGAAATTAGGGATTATCTAAAAGTTTCTAAAGTATTAATTGCATTAGATGATGAACATCAAATAAAACTTATGTGTGAATTATTTGATCGTCATGAAATGTTATATACATTAGTTGGTATCAAGGATGAATTATATCCAGGATTAAATATTGGTATTTATCGATTAAATGCGGGGATTGAGTTAGTTGATGAAAAACTAGTAATCATCAGTGCTAATGAGTTATTTAAAACTCGTAATTTAAATAAACCTAAGTATTTAAAATATAAGAACGCTAAGATAATTAAAGATTATCAAGAGTTAAATGTTGGTGATTATGTAGTTCATGACAACTATGGAATCGGTCAGTATTTAGGAATCAAAACTTTAGAGGTTCAAGGTTTTCATAAAGATTATTTGTATGTGGCTTATGCTAATAATGATACTTTATATATCCCAGTAGAACAATTTAAATTAATTAGAAAATATTCAAGCAGTGAGGGAAAAATCCCTAAAGTTAATAAATTAGGAAGCTCTAATTGGCAAAAGACTAAGGCTAAGGCCCGTAATAAAGTTGATGATATTGCTGATAAATTAATCGAAATTTATTCAGCGAGAATTAACCAGCCTGGTTTTGCTTTTCCACCAGATGATCAAATTCAATTAGAATTTGAACAGGCATTTGGTTATGAATTAACGCCTGATCAACAGCGTTCAGTTGATGAAATAAAGGCTGATATGGAAAAGCCAACTCCAATGGATCGCTTGTTATGTGGGGATGTTGGTTTTGGAAAAACGGAGGTAGCTTTACGGGCTGCTTTTAAAGCAATCTTAGCTAATAAGCAGGTAGCTTTCTTATGTCCAACGACAATTTTATCGATGCAGCATTATAAAACCATGGAAGCTAGATTTAAAGATTTTCCAGTAAGGATTGCTTTATTGAATCGTTTTACTTCTTCAAAAAATAAAAAACAGATTTTATCTGATTTAAAACAAGGTAATATCGATTTATTAGTGGGAACACATCGGATTTTATCTAAAGATGTTATTTTTAAAGATATTGGTTTATTATGTATCGATGAGGAACAGCGTTTTGGAGTACGTCAAAAAGAACGTATCAAAGAATATCGAAAAACAATTGATGTTTTAACATTGACAGCAACACCAATTCCACGTACTTTACAAATGTCATTGATGGGAATTAGGGGACTATCACAAATTGAAACGCCACCTAAAAACCGTCAACCAGTACAAACATATGTGGTTGGTAAAAGTAATGTTTTAATTAAACAGATTATTGAACGTGAATTAGCACGTGATGGTCAGGTTTTCTATTTATATAATCGAACTAACCAAATTGCTAATGTTGCATATAATATTTCTTTGGCAGTACCTCAAGCTAAAGTGGCGATTGGGCATGGTCAAATGGATAAAAATGAACTTGAAGATGTTATGATGCGCTTTGTAAATAAAGAGTTTAATGTTTTGGTTTGTACAACAATTATTGAAACTGGAATTGATATTCCTAATGCGAATACTATAATTGTTGAAGATGCTGATCGTTTTGGTTTAAGCCAGTTATACCAGATTAAAGGACGCGTTGGCCGTAGTAATCGTGGTGCTTATGCTTATTTATTATATAATCCAGGCAAGATTTTAAATGAAGAAGCTAGTAAACGTTTAAAAGCGATTAAAGAATTTACAGAATTGGGTAGCGGTTATAAAATTGCAATGCGTGATTTAGCGATTCGTGGTGCTGGTGATATTTTAGGTGGTACTCAATCTGGATTTATTGATTCGATTGGTTTTGACATGTATATGAAAATTCTTCAAGAAGCTGTTAATGAAAAAATGGGTAAAGTTAATGAGGAAAAAGAAATTAAGTCAGTTAATGTTAATGTTGACGGTTATATTCCTCATGACTATGTTTCAAGTGATATTGAAAAATTAGAATTATATCAACGCCTTGATCAGGCTAAGACAATTGTAGCTATCGATCATTTAAAATCAGAATTTATTGATTATTATGGTAAATTACCTAAAGAGGTTGCCGTATTAATTGAAAAGAGAAAGTTAGATATTTTAGCTAATAGTGAAATAATAGAAGATATTGTTGAAGTTAAAGGAAAAATGCAGGTTACTTTTACAAAACAATATAGTAAAGAATTAAAAGGTGATCAATTATTTGAATTAGTTAATCGTTTATTTACACGACCTGGCTTTAAACAAAGTGGTGGACAGGTTATGTTATTATTGCCTAAATCTGATCAATGGTTAGAACGAATTAATCAATTAATATCAACATTAAGTGCTTCTTAGGATATTAAAAATTAAATTGATGAAAACAGAAGTGGATATCATTTTTAAATGATTTTAAGCTTCTGTTTTTATTTTATAATTTTAAACAATAAATACATCAAATATTTGATGTATATAATTATTTTTTTACTATATTTAATTTTTTATAAAAAATTTTAAAATTTATGCAATAAAGCAGGATATTAAAGCATTGATATAGTGAAAAGCAAAACAAAAGAAAATTGAAAGGGGAAAATAAAATGAAAAAGGTTAGTTTATTAATTTGTGGAGCGATGTTAATGGTTATCTTGAGTGGCTGTGGTAGCAATACAGCATCAAAGACAGAAACAATAGTTACAATGGATGTTAATCCAAGCATCCAATTTGAATTAAATCAGGATGATGAAGTAGTTGGAATTAGTGCTGGAAATGAAGATGCTAAAAAGATTTTAGAAAAAGTTGATGTTGAAGATGATGATGCTAATAAGGCAGTTGATAAAATTGTTGATTCTTTAGTAGATGAGGGGCATTTATCAACAGAAAATAATACTGTTTTATTATCAGTTGATAACGATGATGATGATAAAAGAATTGAATTAGAACAAAAATTAGGTGAAACAATTCAATCATCATTAAAAGAAAATTCAATTGATGGCGCAATCTTTTCACAAGATATGGATATTGATGACGATGTTGAAAGTTTAATTAAAAAATATGATATTTCTTATGGTAAAGCAACTTTAATTGAAAAGATCTTAGATGAAAATGATGATAATCAAAAAGCTTATAAAGTTGAAGATTTAGTAAAATTAAATGCTCAGGAATTGATCATGATTTATCAGTCAATGGAAAGAAAAGATGATGATGATATATTATTAGGTAGTGTCAGTACATCAAAATACATTACTAGTGATGAAGCTTTAGCAGTAGCATTAAGTGATGCTGGTTTAGCTCAAAATCAAATTGCTGATTTAGAAATTGATTATGATATTGAAAATGGTGTTTTAACATATGAAATTGAATTTAAAGGTAATGGTAAAGAATACGAATATGAAATCAATGCTTTTAAAGGAGTTATCGAAAGAGAAATAGAAAGTGCTTCTTCATCACCAGCAACACCAGCAGTAACACCAAATACCAGCTCTAATTCTGGTGGCGGTAACTATGATGATAGTGACTATGGACCAAATAATGATGGTGTAACAAATTATGATGATACTGATTATGGACCAAATAACGATGGTGTGACAAACTATGATGATACTGATTATGGACCAAATAATGATGGTGTAACAAACTATGATGATACTGATTATGGACCAAATAATGATGGTGTGACTGATTATGATGATAACGATGATGATGGGGATACTAACTACGACGATACTGATTACGATGATTAAAAAAAGTGAATCATATGATTCACTTTTCCTGATATTTTTATAAAGTTGAGATTAATTAGTGATTAATTTATGATTTAAAAAAGATTGTAAATTATAGGTTAAAAATAGTGGAAAATCATGATCGTAAAATTTTGGTAATGTAAAGATATTTATTGGAAAAACGTAGTAAAATCCAACGTTTTCTTAACATAATTAATACAAAATTTACATGAGCTTAACATAGCAATATTGTAAATTTGCTATAATTTTTTTGAAATGGGAAGGAAAGAAGTTGGATGGTTAAGGATAAACGATTAGATGAATTATTAAATTTATTAAAAGAAAAAAATCAAGAAGTTTTTGCAGAATTATATGATATCATGCATGATGAAATCTTTCGATATATTTACAGTATAGTTCGTAATAAAGAATATGCTCAAGATTTGACTCATGATACTTTTATTCAAATATATAAAAACGCAGGACGTTATAATCAAAAAAGTCATGCTAAAGCATGGATGATAACGATATCTCGAAATATAACTTATATGTCTTTACGTAAATCCAATCGGGAACTGCTTGTTGATTATGAAATTGATCATCCAGATCAAGGAATGAAAGAAACAATTCATGATAAAATCTTAATCGAAAAAATGATGACATTATTAAATAATGAAGAAAGGGAGATTATTGTTTTACATATCATTGAAGGATTTGCCTTTCGAGAAATATCTAGCATCATGGATATTGGCTTATCAACAGTTCTTAGTAAATATCATCGCTCATTAAAAAAATTAAGAAATAGCATGGAGGTGTAAAAATTGAAAAATCGTGAAATTAAAGATCAATTAAAAAAAGAATTTCGACAACTCCAGATGAATGATATAAAAAAGGAATTACTAGATGAAATTAAATATGTTAAACAAGTAGAGGCTTCTAGTAGTAAAAAGACTCATCGTAAACTGGTTAGTCATTGGAAAATGAGTGCGATATGTTTATCAATGATAATTATATTAAGTTTTGTAACTGTTAATTTTAATCAAAGATCACATGATGGTTGTATTGTTTCTTTTGATGTAAATCCTAATATTGAATTAGAAGTTAATGATGAAAATCGAGTAACGGATTTTGATTATCATAATGAAGAAGGTAAATTAGTTCTTAAAGATATGGATCTAATTGATACTGATATTGATGTTGCTGTTAATGCTATTATCGGTAGTATGTTTAAAAATGGGTATATCGATGAAATTAAAAACTCTGTTTTAGTTACTGTTCAAGGGGATGATCGTAATACTCGTGAAGAATTGAAAAAACGGGTTGCTAATGATGTAAAAGAAGTATTAGATGGATATTCAATTCAAGCATCAGTAGTTTCCCAGGATATTGAATACTCTAGTAAAGTAGAAAAATTAGCTGATGAATATCAGATTTCTGTTGGTAAAGCAACATTAATTCAAGAGTTGATCAATGCCAATCCTAGTTATGAGTTTAGTGATTTAACTAATTTAACGATCAATGATTTAAATACACTTGTTCATTATAAAAATATTCAGTTTAAAACTATTACAATTGATGGCGTTGAAAGTCATGATGGATATTTAAGTGATGAAGAAGTAAAAGAAAAGGTTTTAGAACATGCAAAAGTAGCTGAAAATGAAGTTATTAGCTATCAATCAAATATGGATTGTGATGATAATCGTTTGATTTTTAATGTTCAAATGCAAGATTCTTATGCTATTTATAATTATCAGTTAAATGCTATTAGTGGTGAAATTATCACTTTTAATGTTGAAGTAAATGTATAGGAGTTTATTAAAATAAACTCCTAATTTAATATAAGGAGAACAGTTATGCTGCTTGAAAAAGAGCCAATTTCTTATCGCCATGAATTAAAACATCGGATGAATAGTGGTGAGGATTTTTGGATTTCAAATCGATTAAAATTATTATTTGACTTAGATGATCATAGCAATGAAGATGGGATGTATCAGGTTAATAGTTTATATTTTGATACCTCTGAAGATAAAGCGTTATTTGAAAAATTGAATGGTGTTAAAAAACGTGAGAAGTTTAGAATACGTTATTATAATAATGATTTTAGTTTTATAAGATTAGAAAAAAAGATAAAAAATAATGGATTATGTGCTAAAAGAAGTGCGCAACTTAGTAAAGAAGAAGTTGAAAAAATATTAGCTGGAGATATTGATTTTCTATTGGCTAGTGAAAATCCGTTATTAATTGAATTTTATAGTAAGATCAAAGGGGAAATGTTACAGCCTTCAGTAATAGTTTTTTACAGACGGGAAGCTTATCGTTATTTACCAGGAAATGTAAGGATCACAATTGATCGTGATTTACATACGGAAACAAATGTTTTGAATTTCTTTGATTTATCAAATGGAATTGCAGCTGATCTAGGTGTTTCTATTTTAGAAGTTAAATATGATGAATTTTTACCAGATATTGTATTAAAAATGGTTCAAGGCATTTCTCAAAAAACAGGAGCATATTCAAAATTTGCTCAATGTCGATTGAAACATTGGTAGGAGAGGAAAAATGAATTTTAGTGATATTTTTAAATCAAGTTTTTTAGAAAATGCAACGGCAATTTCTTTGTTTGATATGCTAGTGGCCTTATTATTGGCATTTAGTATTGGTTTGTTTATCTTTTTTGTGTATAAAAAAAGTTATAGTGGTTTAATGTATTCAGCGAGTTTTGGTACTACTTTGATAGCTTTAACGATGATTACAACTTTAGTAATCTTAGCTGTAACTAGTAATATTGTTTTATCACTAGGGATGGTAGGGGCGTTATCAATAGTCAGATTTAGAACGGCAATTAAAGAACCAATGGATATTGCATTTTTGTTTTGGAGCATAGCTGCTGGTATTGTTTTAGCAGCGGGTTTAATTCCTTTAGCGGTAATTGGCAGTATTATGGTTGGGTTAGTTTTGATAATTTTTTCTAATCGGAAAAATGTCTTACGACCATATATTTTAGTTGTTCATTGTCAAGATGATGAGATTGAAAAAAAAGCAAGTCAGTTTGTTAAAGAACAGGTAGATGCTTTTTCTTTGAAGAGTAAAAGTATAAAAAAACAATCAATTGAATTAAACTATGAAGTAAGAATAAAAGATCAAAGTGCTTTATTTATAAATGAATTATCAAATATGGAAGGAATCACATATGCGGTTTTAGTTTCTTATAATGGTGATTATATGGGATAAGTTATGATTAGGCATAAACATTTTGATAAAATTGTTATTGTAACAACAGTTTTAGCATTGATTTTTGCAACTGGACTACTTTTTAAAGGACAATGGGGATTACAGTCAACTGATTCTATGCCACCATATGCAAATAAATTATTTGATGATAGTTATGTTCATCAAATTGATTTGCAGTTTAATGATCCGGAAAGTTTTTTTGCAAATGCCAAAGAGGAAAAATATGTTGAAGCAACAATTACGATCGATGGTGAAGTATTTGAAAATGTAGGTTTACGAGTAAAAGGAAATAATTCATTACGTTTAGTTGAACGTTATGGTTTGACAAGATATAGTATGAAAATTGAATTTGATCATTATAATAAGGATTTAAATTACTATGGTTTGGATAAAATGTCATTAGATTGTTCGTTTCAGGATAATAGTTATCTAAAAAACTATATGACTTATCAGATGATGAGTTTTATGGAAGTACCATCATCGTTGTGTAGTTATACCTGGGTAACTATTAATGATAAGGATTGGGGGCTTTTTTTAGCGATTGAAGAAGTAGAAGAAGCATTTGTAAAAAGAAACTTTGGCAAAAATTATGGTAAATTATATAAACCAAGTTATCGAAGCTTAGATGATGAAAATGCTGATATTGCCCTTAAATATATTGGTGATGATGTTGAAAATTATAATAATATTTTTAATAATGCTCGATTTGATATTACATTGGAAGATAAAAAAAGATTGATTGAAGCAATTAAAATACTTGATAGTGGCAAAAACTTAGAAACAGCAGTTAATATTGATGAAGTGTTAGCATATTTTGTGGTTCAAGTGTTTGTTGTAAATATGGATAGTTATTTAGGACGAACTGGTCATAATTATTTTTTGTATGAAGAAGAAGGTATTATGACAATGATTCCTTGGGATTATAATTTAGCTTTTGCTACTTATTCACTTGGAATGCCTAATCCTATTAATGATGCAACGTTATATGTTAATTATCCAATTAATACGCCAGCTTCAGGAACAATTATGAAAAATCGTCCTTTATACCATCATGTAATGAAAAATGATGATTATTATAAAAAGTATCATGAATATTTTGATTATTTTGTAAAAGAGTATTATGAAAATGGTTATTTTGAAAAGAAAATAGCTAAAACAACTAAAATGATTGCTCCTTATGTAAAAAAAGATCCAACTGCTTTTTGTAGTTATGAAGATTATTTACTAGGAGTAGAAACTTTTAAAGAATTTTGCAGTTTACGCTTTCAAAGTGTTCGTGGTCAATTAGAAGGCAAGATTGCTTCAACCTGGAAAGAACAAGAAACAAATACTACTAAAATAAATGCTGATCATATTTGGTTGCCAGATATGGGAGAAATTGCTGATTTGAAGGATTAGTTAATAAAAGGCCAGATAAAATTGTAATTAATACAGTTTTACAGGCCTTATTTTTATTCTTTGATATAGTTTTCTAAAATAGTATCAAAATCAATACCAGCTTTAAATCCTAACGTAAAATAATCATCAACACAATTTTGGAAAGCTTCAAAAGTATATGTTTCATTGATTTTTAAAGCATTTTGATAAACTTTGATTAATTGATTAGCGATACTAATCTGGTCATTTATTTCCTGATAATTTTTTAAATTATCAACATGCAATTCAAAACCAATTGACATTAACATATGCAGTCCATCAATATAATAATCAATTAAATCCTTACTATTAGTTGAAGAATTATCCCAGAAACTAAAAATATGTGCTTCTTCACCAAATTTACCAAGTTCACATAAGAATGCTAAAACTTTAGCTTCTACTTTATCCTTGTTTAAAATGGCATGGTCAGGATTACTGACTAATTTTAGTTCATGAGTAACGTGTTGTTGATAAATTTTATTAATCTCATTCATTGATTTTCACCTCTTATTAAGTATTATACTCTTTTTTATGACCTTTTCATGAATTTTGTTCAATATAGTCATCATGAAGATATTCTTTTTTGTAGGTGTTATTAGTTAAATCTTGAATAACATCTAAAAAATCCAGATTTTCTAGATAACAATAATAATTAACACGATCTAAATATTCTTTATTTATACATTTTATTTGATGAACTTTTAAAAGATGATCAAATTTTTTAGTATAAGAATAATCAATTGTAATTTTATATAGTGGTACCAGATGTTTTTCAACGATGTCTGCTTCTTTTAAAGCATCGGCAACACTTTGACGATATGCCCTAGTTAGACCGCCAGCCCCTAGTTTGATTCCACCAAAATAACGGGTTACAATTGCAATAACATTAGATAAGTCATTTTTTTCTAAAACATCCAACATTGGTAAGCCGGCAGTACCGCTAGGTTCACCATCATCATTAGCTCTTTTAGCATTTTGAACGATGTATGCAACACAATTATGAGTAGCATCATGATATTTTTGTTTATATTCATCAATTATATCATTAATTTGTGCTTCATTATTGCAAGGTATTAAAGTACAAATAAATTCTGATTTTTTAATCGTCCAGCGATAAACGGTAATTTCACGTACTGATTTCATCTAATCCCTCATTTCTTTATTATCATAACACATATTACTAGCAAAAAGTTAATAAATTTGGTATATTAGAAACGTAATTATAGGAGGCATACTATGAAAAAGATAGCAGTTTTAGCTGATAGTGGTTGTCAATTTCCAATCGGATCATTAGAAGCTGAGGGAATTTATATTGTTCCTCTTACAATAACAATGGGAGAACAGTCATATTTAGATTTAGAAGAAATAAGTGCCGAGGAAGTTTTTCGGCGTATGGAAAGAACTAATGAGATGGTATTAACATCACAACCATCAACTGGTTCAATCCAAGGAACAGTTCGTAGAATCAAAGATGCAGGTTATGACCATATTATTGGTTTACCAATTGCTACTGGTTTATCTTCTACCTTAAATGGGATGAAGTTAGCTTGTGATATGGTTGGAATTCCAATCACTTTGATTGATACTAAGGCAACAGCTTGTATTCAGCGTTATTTAATTAGAGTAGCTAAAAAATTGATTGATGATGGTAAAAGTGTTGCTGAGATTGAATCTATTTTAACTTCATTGGTTGAAGATTCCGGAACATTGATCATGGTTCCTAATCTTGATCATCTAAAAAAAGGCGGACGTATTACTCCAGCGGTTGCTATTTTAGGAAATTTATTAAAAATTGTTCCAGTTATGAAACTGAATTATAAACTTGGTGGTAAGATTGATACTTTTGATAAAGTAAGAACAGTAAAAAAAGCAAATTTAAGAATTATTGATCATTTAGTTAATGATTGTGGAGTTAATAATAAAGATTATGTTATTGCCATTGAACATGTTTTAGTTAATGATCTTGCAAATCAAATGAAAGAAGAATTAATTAAAAGAATTGGAGATTGTTATATTACAGTTCGTGAGTTACCAGCTGTAGTTGGTGCACATATGGGTGTTGGCGGTATTGGATATCAATATATACGTAAATATCAAGGGTTATCATGGAACGAATAACAAGTTTTAGTGTTGACCATACTAAATTAACTAAGGGAGTTTATATTTCTCGAGTTGATGATAATTTAACTACTTATGATATTCGTATGACTTCACCAAATATCGAACCGGCTTTAAAACCAGAAGCAGCTCATACAATTGAACATATTGGGGCAACGTTATTAAGAAATGGTAAGTACCGTGATAAAATAATTTATTTCGGGCCAATGGGTTGTATGACAGGGTTTTATTTAATTACTAAAGATTTAGATTTTGATACAGTTATTGAACTTGTTAAAGAAACTTTTATTCAAATTGCCAACTGGGATCAAGAAATTCCGGGAGCTAAAAAAGAAGAATGTGGTAATTATACATTTATGGATTTAAAGACAGCTAAAAATGTGGCAACCAATTTTCTTGAAAGCAAATGGGAACATCAGTACCATTATTTATAATAGAAATCTTATAATCACTGGCATTGTTTGTCAGTGATTTTTTATATAATAAAACGTGAGTTTTAATCTCACGTTTAACTAATCAATTCAGATACTTGATCATAGATCAAGCTTTCTTGTGCTTTATCACACATAACGATAATACTATCACCGCTTTTTAAATATGTATCGCCACGAGGAATAAATTCTTTTCCATCACGTTGTAAAGATACAATTAAACATTGACTAGGCCAATCAACTTCTTTTAAAAGACAGTTTTCAAGCTTACAATTAGGAACAATCATAAAATCTAAAAGTACTTTTTCACCAACTCCTTGTGGGATAGGGAAATTCCGTTTTTTCAATAAATTTGTCAATAAACTTTCATAAATTGGTTCAGCTTTTAATAAATCAGCTACGATATAAGCAACGATTGTAACTAAAGCAATTGAAAGAAGATGATTTAGTGAACCGGTCATTTCAAAGATTAAAATTATTCCAGTCACTGGGGCTCTAACGATTGCGGTAAAATAACCAGCCATAGCTAGTAAAACAAAATTATTGATATATTGGGCTTCTAAACCAAGATAAATATGAGCAAGATTACCCATTAGTCCCCCAATCATACAGCCAATAACTAATAACGGGAAGAAAATTCCGCCTGGAGCGCCGGAACCAAAACTAATTTGAGCAAATAGAAATTTGCCAATTAGAAAAAATAAGATCAAGGAAACTGTAAGTTTACCTTTTGTTAATAAGTCAACTAATGTATCACCATTGCCGATTAATTCTGGAATAGTAAATCCTAAAACTCCTGCTAAAATAAAAGGAATTAATAATTTTTTAAAAGGAGTCAGATTAAAATGACTATAGAGATTTTGGATGTAAAGCAATGATTTATTATAAAAAGCGCCTAATAATCCTAAAACAGCTCCTAAAATTAATAACATCCAGTAATAATTAGTTGGGATGGTGCTAACTACATTAAAATTAAAAACAGGATCCATTCCTAAAAGCTGGCTCATTACATAATCTGCAGCAATTGATGAAGTCATTACCGATACTAATAATGGTGCGGAAAAATGTTTATGAACTTCTTCTAAAGCAAACATTACTCCAGCTAATGGAGCATGAAAGGCGGCAGCCAAACCAGCACTAGCTCCACAGGTCAATAGATATCGTTCTTCAGTTTTATTTCTTTTTAAAATATGACCAATTCCTTTACCAGTCATTGCCCCTAACTGGATAGAAGGACCTTCACGTCCTAATGCTAGACCGGCAATGTTTGATAAAAAGCCACCAGCAAATTTACATATTAAAACTCGCCACCAGTTAGCATCAATTTTACCACTAAGTTCACCTTCAAGCTGTGGAATACCACTTCCTGATATTAAGGGTTCAAAAGTCACTAGTTTAGAGACGATCTTAGCAAGTATTATTAAAATTACAAACCATAATGCAATTGTAAAAATTGATTCTTTACAAAAAGTTAAAATCTTATTAAGCCACAGGGCACCCTGGCTTAAACAAACTCGATAGCCAACAATAATAAAACCGCTGGCAATACCAACAATTAATCCCTCCAATAATAAAACTAACTTAAATCTTTTTGAATCTAATATTTTTGTTAATCTGTTTTTCATAAAATTCCCCATTTCAAAATTATTATAAATCGAAATGTGTGAATTAGTAAAGGCTGTTTTTTATTTGGTGAATAATTGTTTTATTTCTCAAAAAAATAAGGTACAATTAAAGTGGTGATAGAAGTGAGTAGACGTTTAGATGCAATTGAAACCGTAGTAGCAGTTTTTAACGAAGCAATGGCAATTCAAGAAATATATTTAAAAAAAGGTAAGTTTAAAGAATTGTCGATGAGTGAAACCCATGTTCTTGATGCCATTGATAAAGTCGATTTTCCTTCAATGACAAATGTTGCTAAAGAATTGCATATCACTGTAGGTACTTTAACAACTGCTGTAAAAAAGATAGCTGAAAAGGGATTTTTAGTTAAAGAACGTTCTACAAAAGATCAACGAGTTTTTTTATTGAAATTAACCAAAAAAGGGCATGAAGCTTTAGTAGTTCATGAAAATTTTCATCGTGAATTAGCTAATATTTATAAATCAGCAATTCCAGACGAACGACTTGACTGGGTTTTTGATACTTTAAAAAAAATTAAAATTGATCTTGAAAGTTTCAAAAAAGAATTAGAAGCAAAATAGTGGCGTGATGCCACTATTTTCTTTATCACTATATTACATATCATTAGTGAAATATCTGGTGTGTGATATCATGTAAACAAATTATCAATTTGATTACTTGCCAAAACAATGATTGAAATCGATTTGGGGTGAAAAGAAGCAATTAGATTTGCACAAGCCATGATAGTATTACCAGAGGTAATAACATCATCAAAAATAATTACATCTTGATTAAATAATCGATGACCATCTTTAATTTTGATATGCTGTTTAATTAAACTACGATCATTTTGACTAGCTTGTTTATATGAAGAAGTTTTATATAAACCAGTAAAAATATTATTACTAAAACTTTGAACGATCATTTCATTAGGATTAAAACCCCGTCGCTTATTATCTTCATCGCTACTAGGAACAATGGCAATTAAGTGACGCCGATATCGGGTTTTAAAATCATAGAAAGGATTTAAAAAGGCATCTTTTAAAGCATAATCATCTTGTCCTTTGTATTGAAATAATATTTTTTTAAAAAAGCTATTGTAATAATATAAAATAGTCAAAGGATAATTGTGAAAGTAGTGTTGTTGATTATAGATATCAAATTTGTTAAGGCAATCTAAACATAGTGATGACTGGTGACAAAAATGATATAAACTAGGCTGGCTTTCAATTTCGTGAAAACAAATTAAGCATTGTCTTGCTTTATTGTAGATATGCATTTTTTTATCGCCTTAGTTTTATATGGGGTAAAAATACTTATCGAGCCATTTGGGTGATTTATATTTCGTCCCACTCGTCCACATATTTGAATCAAGGTGCTTTGATTGAAAATACGATTATTGCCTTGTAAAACAATTACTTGAACATTATCAACGGTAATTCCGCGCTCTAATATTGTTGTTGCAACGATAACATCAAGTTTTCCGTTTTTTAAAGCAGCTAATCTTTTTTCAATTTTAGTAGTTTTAGAACTACATTCTAAACACTTCAGCTTAAATAATTTAAAGATTTTAGTGCATTTGTAAGTTTGTTTAATACTGGGAACAAAAACTATTGTAGGCTTGCTGTTTTTTACATTTGCTTTTATTTTAAAAACAGCAATTATGTAAGCGAGCCAGTTAGGTGTGATATAACATTTAGGGATGTCTAATAAGTGACCGTGATAACGTTTAGTCATTAATAAATCCGGGTTATCATTCATTGTTGCTGACATATAAATATAGTTACCTTTAATACTATTTTCTAAAATACTTTGAAGAACGTCATTGTTGGCATATGGGAAAGCATCTAGTTCGTCTAAAATCAATAAATCAAAAGTATTGGGATATCGGTAAAGCTGATGAGTTGTACAAATAATAAATTGACCTGAGGTGATTTTGGTATGACCACCATAAACACATGTAATGTCGATGTTTGAAAATTGACTTTGAATTCGATTAGCTAATTCAATTACTAATTCCTTACGTGGGGTCGTAAAACAAACACAATGATTATTGTTAAGGGCATATTTGATTACTTCATAGGTTATTTCTGTTTTACCGGCGCCGCATACCGCTTTTAAATTAGTATTTTTGTTGTTAATATAGCGGTTTAAAAGATCTTTAGAAATCTTTTGTTGTAAGGGGGTTAGCTGATAGTCTAAATGATAATCTATCTTGGCTTTTGGCAGATTAAAGCTGTTTTTGACTATTTGTTTGCTACCAACATTAATGCATTTACGGCAATATGTTATTTGGTTAAAAGTATAAAAATATTTTGGATCTTGATTTTTACATCGTGGACAAATCATCTTTATCACCTGACTA
The DNA here is from genome assembly GCF_002160675.1 of Erysipelatoclostridium sp. An15. Lineage (NCBI taxonomy): Bacteria > Bacillati > Bacillota > Erysipelotrichia > Erysipelotrichales > Coprobacillaceae > Thomasclavelia > Erysipelatoclostridium sp. An15. The sequence continues at coordinate 25,476 of NZ_NFLA01000015.1, read as the reverse complement.
TATTATAACGCAAATTGTAGTGATTTTTGTCTTAAATTGGTGATAAATTTGTCTCGTTGATGTTTTATTTTTGTTTAGTTAAAATATGATAATTTTATTTGTTTTTTTAGTTATTGATTGTTATTTTGACAATGAATAAGCCAAAATAAGCTAAAAAAGGTAACGATGCATTTTTTGTCGAGTGAAATTAATTTATCTTAAAAAATAATAGTAATATACTAAAGTTGACCAAATGATTAAAGGGGTGAATGAAATGCAAGGAAAAGTAAAATGGTTTAATGCGGAAAAAGGTTTTGGATTTATTGACCGTGGTGATGGAAAAGATGTATTTGTACATTATAGTCAAATCTTACAAGATGGATATAAAACTTTAAATGAAGGCGAATTAGTTGAATTTGAGCTTTATAAAAGTGATCGTGGGATGCAGGCCAAACATGTAGTAAAAGTTTAAAAATATTTAAAAGCCAATAGACTTGAAGTGATTCAAGGAATATTGGCTTTTATTTTACAATTTATAAACAATAATTTAATCTTGATTTTACATCGTAATTAGAATATAATTTACTAATTCACTTAAGGGGTTTAAATTAATAACTTTAAATGTTATAATACGATAGACAAAGAATAAGGAGCGTATTTCATGGCAAGTAGAAAAGAGCAAATTCGTAGAGAATTGAAAAAGAAACAAGAAAAAGAAGGACTTAACCCAGATGCTGTAAAAGATATCGTTGATTTAAAAGATGATACTGGGGAAGATATAAAAGTAGAAGATTTCCATGGTGAATATAACGGAGAAGTAATTCCTTTTAGTACTACGCCTCATTCAACAAAAAAAGGATTAGTTGCTAAGATCAAAGGAGTCTTTGATGATGAAAGAAAGCAATTAAAAAAATTAGATAAGATGGCTGATGAAGTTTTAAGCTTAGAACCTAAATATCAAGCAATGAGTGATGATGAATTAGCTAATCAAACTAATGTTTTTAAAGAAGCTTTAGCCAGTGGAAAAACTCTAGATGATATTATTATTGATGCTTATGCAGTAGTTCGTGAAGCGGCTTATCGTAAACTTGGCCTTAAAGCATTTAAGGTACAGATTATGGGGGCTATTACTTTACACGAAGGTGATATTGCAGAAATGAAAACTGGTGAAGGTAAAACATTAACATCAATCTTTCCAGTTTATTTAAATGCTTTAACTAATAAAGGGGTACATGTTGTAACAGTTAATGATTATTTAGCTGGACGTGATGCCCAAAATAACGGTTTAGTATTTAATTTTTTAGGACTTACAGTTGGTTTAAATAAACGTGAATTAACCCCATTACAAAAACAACAGGCTCACGGATGTGACATTACTTATACTACTAATGCAGAATTAGGTTTTGACTATTTACGTGATAACATGGTAACTCGTTTAGAAGATAAAGTGTTAGTAAAAGGGTTAAATTATGCATTAATTGATGAGGTTGACTCAATTTTAATTGATGAATCAAGAACACCATTAATTATTTCTGGTGGTAGAAAGAATACTGCTGCCCTTTATTTACAAGCTGATAAGTTTGTTAAATCATTACAGGCAGATAAAGATTATGAAGTTGATATTGAAAGTAAAACAGTTGCTTTAACTGCTAGTGGTATTGCTAAAGCAGAAAAAGGATTTAAATTAAATAACTTATATGATCCACAACATACATCATTAGTACATCGTATCAATCAAGCCTTAAAAGCTAATTATGTTATGACTCGTGATGTTGAATATATGATTGCTACTGATGATGGTAGTCATGATATTAAAAATGCTAAGATCATGATCATTGACCAATTCACTGGTCGTGTTATGCCAGGACGTGCATATTCAGATGGATTACATCAAGCAATCGAAGCAAAAGAAGGAGTTCCAATCAAAGAAGAAACTGAAACTCGTGCCACAATTACTTATCAAAACTTCTTTAGATTATTTAATAAATTAGCAGGGATGACTGGTACTGCTAAAACTGAAGAAGAAGAATTTAGATTAATTTACAACATGCGTGTTATTGAAATTCCAACTAATCGACCAGTTATTAGAGATGACCGCAATGATAAAATTTATTCAACTAAAGCAAATAAATTTAAAGCTTTATGTGATGAAGTTGTTGCCCGTAATTCTTATGGACAGCCAATTTTGATTGGTACAGTATCTGTTGAAACATCAGAAGTTTTATCAAAAATGTTAAATCGTCGTAAAATTAAACATAACGTTTTAAATGCTAAAAATCATGCTAAAGAAGCTGAAATTATTGAAAAAGCTGGTCAACGTGGAGCAGTTACAATTGCTACTAACATGGCTGGTCGTGGTACTGACATCAAATTAGGTGAAGGTGTTGCCGAAATTGGTGGTTTAGCAGTTATCGGTTCTGAACGTCATGAATCTAGACGTATTGATAATCAGTTAAGAGGACGTTCTGGTCGTCAAGGAGATCCTGGGTATTCAGTATTCTATGTATCTTTTGAAGATGAATTAATGGAACGTTTCGCTGGTGAAAGATTAAGTTCATTTAAAGATTATTTAGATGATGATCAGGCAATTGAAAATAAAATGGTTACTAAAGCCATTGAAAGTGCCCAAAAACGAGTTGAAGGACAAAACTTTGATGCTCGTAAACATATTTTGGAATACGATGATGTTATGCGTCAACAACGTGAAATTATGTATAAAGAACGTGATGATATCATGTCTGAAGATAGTTTAGATGATATTGTTAAAGGAATGTTCAATCAAGCTATTGAAATGACAGTGCGTCAATATACTAAACATGATGGTAAACATGATACGATTGATGTTGCTGGAGTTGTTGATTTTGTTGCTAAAAACTACATGTTATTAGTAGAAATTCATGCTAATAACTGTGAATCTTTACAACATGATCCTAAAAAATTAACTGATACCTTAACAGATTTAGTATTCAATCAATATACTAGTCGTTTTAATAAAGATTTACCACCAGAAAAGAAATTACAATATGAAAGAAGTATTCTTTTAGGAGTAATTGATTATACTTGGATCAATCATATTGATGCCATGACTAAGTTACGTAATGGTATTTATTTGAGAGCTTATGCCCAAAAAGATCCTTTAGCTGAGTATACTGAAGAAGCATTCTATATGTTTGAACAAATGACTAGCAGTATTGCTGATACGATTTCTCGTAATATTGTTCATATGGGAGTGCGTCCAGGTAGTGAAACTGAGCAAAAAATTCCTCATTTAAAAATGGAATTAACGTTTAAATAATGGAATTATATGAAATTAAAAATGGGCTTTCTAAAGCCCATTTATTAATAGATGAGTTTTATCAATCAATCGATATTGAAGCATATCGTCGAGAGATTGAAGGACTAACTGTTATTACATTACAAGAGGGATTTTGGAATGATGCTAATAAAGCTAAAGGGATTTACGATAAGTTAAATCGAATGAAAAAAACAGTTGAACAATATGATTCACTTAAACAAAAACTTGATGAATTAAATGAAACTTATGAATTAGTAAAAAATACTGAAGATAAAGAGTTCATGGAAATTCTTGAAAGCGATTTTTTAACTTTTCAACATGATTTAGGTGAGTTTGAAAAAACAATGTTACTATCAGGTGAACATGATGATTTAAATGCTATCGTAGAAATTCATCCTGGTGCTGGTGGTACTGAAAGCCAGGATTGGGCCGATATGTTATTTAGAATGTATCAGCGTTATGCAACCAATAAAGGCTGGAAAGTTGAAGTTCTTGATTATTTAGATGGTGATGTTGCTGGTATTAAGTCAGTAACTATGCTAATTAAAGGCGACATGGCATATGGTCATTTAAAAGCAGAAAAAGGTGTTCATCGATTAGTGCGGTTATCACCATTTGATTCAGCTAAACGGCGTCATACATCATTTGCTTCTGTTGATGTTATGCCGGAGTTTAATAATGAAATCGAAATTGAAATTCAAAGTAGTGATTTAAAAATTGATACTTATCGTGCTAGTGGTGCTGGAGGACAGCATATTAATAAAACTGATTCTGCTGTTAGAATAACGCACTTACCGACAAATATTGTTGTTACTTGTCAAAGTCAGCGTAGTCAAATTCAAAACCGTGAGCAGGCAATGATCATGTTAAAGAGTAAATTATATCAATTGATGTTAGAAAAACAAGCTAGTCAGTTACAAGAATTAAAAGGTGAACAAAAAGAGATTGCCTGGGGTTCGCAAATTAGATCATATGTATTACATCCATATTCTTTAGTAAAGGATAATCGTAGTAATTATGAATCTAATAACCCAAAAGCAGTTTTAGATGGTGATTTAGATGATTTTATTTATGCATATTTAAAAACAAGTTTATAAGGAGGGTGTAATGAAGAAGATATTAAAAGAAACATTAATTATTATTTTAGGTAACTTTATTTTAGCACTAGGTATTTGTGCATTTATTACACCGGCAGGATTTATTACTGGTGGTGCTTCTGGTATTGGGATTGCAGTTAAAGCAGTAACAGGAATCAACATTTCTTATACTGTTTATGCAATTAACATCATTATGTTTATTATTGGGTATTTTTACTTAGGTAAAAAGTTTGCTTATGGAACATTATTGAGTACTTTTATTTATCCGACTTTTTTAGCGTTATTAGAACGAGTTGATGCATTTTCAACTATTACTAATGACCCAATCTTAGCGACAATTTATGCGGGACTTTGTATGGGAATTGGAGCCGGGCTGGTTTTTAGAGTCGGTGGTAGTACTGGGGGAATGGATATTCCACCAATGATCATTAGTAAAAAAACTGGGATTTCATTAGCCTGGTTAATAAATATATTTGATTGTTTAGTTTTAGTAATTCAGGTAATCTTTTGTCCAATTACAATCGAAGAAGTTTTATACGCCATAGCTGTTGTTATTATCTTAACAATTGTAATGGATCAAGTAATGATGCTTGGTGAAACAAAAGTTCAAGTAACGATTATTTCACCAAAATGGAAAGAGATTCGTAAAGTTGTTTTCGATAATATTAATCGCGGCTGTACTTTATTGAATATTACTACTGGCTACCAGCAAAAAGATCAATATGCAGTAATGTCAGTAGTATCTAAACGGGAATTGCATTTATTAAATGATATGGTTCTAGAAATCGATCCAACGGCTTTTATCATTAGTAATGCTACTCATAGTGTAAAAGGACGTGGCTTTACGCTACCATCAATTGATTTATAAATTAATTAAAGTGTTGATTTAAAAAGTCAACACTTTTAAATCATTATCAAAAATATTTGGTTTCTTTAAATAAAAAAGAAATCTCGCGATTTCTTTTTTACCGTTGATTTATTTATTATGACTATTTAAGTCGATGTAAAAATCAACGTGGCCACAGTTAGGACAATAGCAGCTTTTTAGTTCGTAGTTAGTTTTTTTCAAATCATCATTTTTAATAATTAACTCAAGATAACTTAGACTTGACATGCCATTGTCTTTGATAAAACAATTATTTTTTAGTTCTGTTTGGCATATTGGACATATTCTTTTCATATTGTCACCTCTTTATTTTATTGTATCAAAAATTAAGTGATAATGACAGTATTTATGCCCTTATTTGACAAAGTGTGCTATAATAACCGTGGAGCAAAAGGGCTCTTGGAAAATTGAATATTTGAAAACTAAATATATATAAATAAAAATAAGAAAGGAGATAGTCTAAACGACAACAATATGATAAAACTTACAAACGTTACAAAAATTTACAAAACTGGTGTAAGAGCACTTAATAACATAAATCTTACCATTGAACCTGGTGAATTTGTTTATGTCATCGGTTCTACTGGATCAGGAAAGTCTACTTTTATCAAATTATTATATCGGGAAGAAAAGGTTACTTCAGGGAAAGTAGAAGTAGTCGGGCAGGATGTATCTAAATTACGTAATAGTAAGATTCCTTATTTCCGTCGTAATATCGGTGTAGTTTTCCAAAATTTTAGATTATTACCTAAAAAGACTGTATTTGAAAATGTTGCTTTTGCCTTGGAAGTAATTGATACACCAAGAGCTGAGATTCGTCAACGTGTTAGAGCTACATTAGAATTAGTTGGTTTAGAGGATAAAGTAAATTCTTTTCCTCATGAATTATCAGGGGGACAACAACAACGGGTAGCAATTGCTCGTGCGATCGTTAATCGTCCTAAAGTATTAATTGCTGATGAACCAACAGGGAATCTAGATCCAGAAACATCTGAAGAAATTATTAAGATCTTAGAGCGAATTAATGAAAAACAAAATACCACTATTCTAGTTGTTACTCATGATAGTAAAATTGTTCAAGAACATAAAAAGAGAACCATTTTAATTGAAAATGGATGTATTAATGCTGATACTAGTTTAGGAGGTTATGAAATTTAATGAAAGAATTTGTTAGCTGTATAAAAAACTTACCGAGACATTTTGTAACTGCCGTTCAAAATATCTGGCGTAATGGAGTTATGTCATTTTCATCAATTTTTGCTGTTACAATTACATTATTGTTAATTGGGGTAATTGGTGTTTTAGCGTTAAATGTTCAAGATATTAGTGCTAATATTGAAGAAGGTGTTAGTATTTATGTTAAACTTGAACGAAATATTGATAGTGAAGCTGAATTAGCTGTTGGTGATCAAATTAATGCGATTAATGGAGTAACTAAGAGTACTTATTATACTAAAGATCAGGAATTGGATAAATTAATCGAAAAACAAGGTGAAGATGGAGCAGAGTTATTTGAATCATATCGTGATGAAAATCCATTAGGAGCAGCTTATGAAGTAGAAGTTAAAGATGCTAGTCAAATTGAAGCTATTTCTAAAAAAATCGAAGAAATTCCTAATGTAAATAGTGCTACTTATGGTGGGGAGTCAACTGAAAACATGGTTCAAACATTACAAACAATTCAAACTGGTGGAACTGTTTTCATTGTTGGATTATCTGTAGTTGCCCTATTCATGATTGCAAATACAATTAAGATTACTATTACTGCAAGACAAACAGAAATTAGTATCATGCGTATGGTTGGTGCTAGTAACTGGTATATTAGAATTCCATTTATGCTAGAGGGAATGTTAATTGGATTGATTGGTTCTATTATCCCGATTATTGTATTAATATATGGATATCAAACGATTTATGATTATGCTGGCGGTGCTTTATTATCGGCGATGTTAGCATTAAAAGAACCAATGCCTTTTATTCGTGATTTCTCATTAATTCTTGCTGCTATTGGTGCAGGAGTAGGTTTAATTGGAAGTTTTGTATCAATTAGACGTTTCTTGAAGATGTAATATTATTTATTAAAGACAGGATAGATTGAAATCAATCCTGTTTTTTTAAGGAGATAAAATGGATGAATTAATATCTAAACAATTGAAAAAAGATTATTTGAATAATGTTGATTTTATTTATGTTTATTTTCATGGGGCAAAAGTTATTTGTTGTAATGAAAATTTAATTGTTATGTATTTTAATGGTACTTATTTTATTAAAGGAACTAATCAGCAAATAGCCAAATATTTAAATCAACTACCAAATTGCAAGTCATTAGTCATTCATAATAGTATTTTTGATTCACTAATAAAAGATAAATTTAAATTAGATAAAGTTATTAGTGCTTATCAATATAGTTATTTAAAAGACGATATTTTCCCAATAAATAATCCTAAAGTTAAAATTAAATTGCTTGATAAAAACTATTTAGATTTTATTATTGTTAATTATAAAGCACCGGTTACTAAAGAGTATTTAATTACGCGACTAGAAGCTAATGTTTTTATTGGGGCTTTTATTGAAGATGAAATTGTTGGTTTTGCTGGTATTCATAGTGAAGGAACGATTGGTTTTGTTGAGGTTCTTGAACAATATCGGCGCATGAAAATCGGTACGATGTTAGAAACGACATTGATTGCAAATTTATTAAAAAATAAAGAGATTGTTTATCTTCAAGTTGAGTGTAATAATTTTGGATCAATGAAATTTCATGAAAAATTAGGTTTTAAAAAGGCTGATGATATTATTAGCTGGTATGAATAAACAATTCCCGATTAAAATTATCGGGAATTGTTTTGACTTTGTTCTTGTTTTTCTAATAATTCTAACCAGCGTTCATTTTTTGCTTCCAATTCACTGTTTAGTTTGTTGGCAAGATTTGAGATTTCAACTAATTTATCGTAATCATTTTGATATAAACTCATTTGTTGATTTAATTCATTAATTTGATTTTCTAAATCTAAAATAGTATCTTCCATTGTTTCTAATTCTTTTTGTTCTTTAGAAGTTAAGCGGACTCTTGCTTCGCGCTGTTTTTGCTTTTGTTCTTGATAACGTTTAGCACCATCACTTTTTTCTTTAACTTTATTTTCTTCTTTTAAATCAATATAACTGCTATAACCGCCGTTATGATAAGTTATTTGTTGATTTTTAAAGACGAAAAGGCCATCACAAACTCGATCTAAGAAATATCTATCATGGGATACAGTAATTACTAACCCATTAAAGCTATCTAAATAATCTTCTAAAATAGTTAAAGTTGTAATATCGAGATCATTGGTTGGTTCGTCAAGTAATAAAACATTAGGAGCCTGCATTAATATATTTAATAAATACAGACGTCTTTTTTCGCCACCGGATAAACGTGAGATTTGAGTATGTTGTAAAGTAGTATCAAATAAAAAGCGTTCACACATTTGTTTAGCGCTAAAACTTCCTTCGCTGGTTTGCAAATAGTTACTAGTTTTTTTAATACAATCGATGACAGTAAGTGACTCGTCAAGATCATCACTCATTTGTTTAAAAAAACCAATTTTTACTGTTTGGCCATGAATTACTTCACCATGAGTAGGTGGCAATTCTTTAGCGATTATTTTTAATAAGGTACTTTTTCCACAACCATTATTACCTAAAATACCAATTCTAGTATTGGGATTAAACAAGTATGAAAAATGATCAAATAAAATATTGTTTTCATAACGCATTTGTAAATCAACTAATTCAATGGTTTTTCGTCCTAGTCGCGAAGCGATATTAATCATTTCTACTTGATTAACAGTTTCGATATCAGCAATATTGCTTAGCTGATAAAAACGCTGAAGCCGGTCTTTGCTTTTAGTTGTTCTAGCTTGGACCCCAGCTCGAACCCACTCTAATTCTTTTTTCAAAAATTGTTTTCGTTTATGCTGTAAAGCTAAATCATTTTCTTCTCTAATTGCTTTTAATTCTAAAAACTTAGTGTAATTAGCTTCATATTCATAAATTTTAGTACGATCAATTTCCATTATTTTATTAGTTACCCGTTCTAGAAAATAACGATCATGGGTAACCATGAAAATTGCTTTATTGAACTTAATTAAAAATTTTTCTAAATATTCAATCATCTCATTATCAAGATGGTTAGTAGGTTCATCAAGAATTAATAAATCACCGGGATGTAATAAAGTTATTGCTAAGGCAATTCTTTTTTGTTGGCCACCAGATAGTTCGCTGATTTTGGCTTGATGATTAGTAATGTTAAAACGATTTAAAATAGCCTTTATTTCATATTCATTTACCTTATGATCTTTTAAATCATGATGGACTTGTTCAAGGACTGTATTATTAGGATTGAAATCAGGATTTTGTGGTAAATATGAAATCGAGATATCCTTTTTTTGCAATAATGTACCTTCATAGTTTTCCTTACCAGCTAATATTTTTAAAACAGTACTTTTCCCGGTACCATTAACACCTACTAAAGCGATTTTATCATTTTCTTCAATTGTAAAAGAAACATTATCAACTATTTTTTTAATACCATTAGTTTTTGATAAATTATTAACAGTTATTAACATTTTCTTTCCGTCCTTTGCTTTTATTTTCTATGTTATTGTATTATAACATGATACTTTAATTGTTGATAAAAAAATTTATATATTTTATTTTAAAACCATGATAAGATAAAACTAAAAGAAGGGAGTATTAGTGATGAAATGTCCAAAATGTGGTTTTGAAAATGAAAAAGCTAGTTTTTTTTGTGAAAACTGTGGTACTAAACTAGAAAAAAATAGAATTGATAATAAAAAGATTAAGATAATTATTATAACGTTGATTATAGTAATTGTTGTGGGAAGTGGTGGCTATTTTTTATACCAGAATGTTTTTAAAAATGATAAACCGGAATATGATACAAATAAACAAGTTACTAAAGAGCAAACAACAAGTTTAGAAATAACACCAGAAAAAATGGAAATTGATGTTGGGGAAAATCAATTTATTGAAACTAATTTAAAAGATGTAACTTTTAAAAGTGATGATCATAATATTGCAACAGTATCTGATTCCGGTCGAGTTAAAGGGATTAAAAACGGTACAACGACAATAACAGTTACTGCAGGTAATCAAAAAAAGACATGTCAGGTTACGGTTAAATCTAGCCAGGCTGTAATCACCGCTATTAATGCTTCATCAACATTAATGCAGGAAAATTATGATTATTCAGCTAATAATTTAATAGATCAAAATAATTCAACGGCTTGGAGTGACGGTATTGATGGCGATGGTATTGGAGAAACAGTGACATTTATTTTTGAACAAGAAAGTTCAATTAATGAGATTAATATTTTAAACGGTTATTGTAAAAGTGAAGATTTATATTATAAAAATAGTCGTATTAAAAAGGTAACATTGATTTTTGATGATGGTGAAGAACAAATTGATATTGAAGATATTTATAATCAAAGTCAGTCATTTAAGTTAGCTAATCAACATCAAAGTAAACAAATGGTTTTAAGAATTGATGAGGTTTATACAGGAAATAAATATAGTGATACTTGCGTAAGTGAAATAAGTGTTAAATAGTGAAAAACCCAATAAAGCATTGCTGCTCTATTGGGTTTTTTTAACTTAACTGATGCCAGTAATTTTTTAAAACTAAATATGTAATTACAACATTAATTAGTAAACTAGCAACTGTTGTTATTAACATTTCAGATTGCATATAGGCACCTAATGTCATAAAAATATAAATAGCCTCAGCTAATTTTAAACCATAAAATGCATAAATACAAAGACGTAATCTTTTAATGATTAAAATAACTATCGCAACTAATGCTAAGCCTTCTAATATTTTAACGATATTAGGATTAAAGCCAACTAATTGCATGTACAAAACTTCTTCTTGAGAATAGATTCCAATCGAAGCAAGACATCCCAAAATCAAAATAACAAACCATACAATAGGCCCAGCTCCCCATTTAAAAGCCCCTGATACATTCATATTTTGTTGACGGTTCATTTGCTGATAATTGTTATAACCTTGATTTTGCTGGCTATATGTATTTGCTTGATTAGCAGTGGATGCTGTATTTGCTTGTGGTTCTGTTTGAGCACCACATTCAGGACAAAAACGAGCATTATCAGGTATTTGTTTACCACAGTTAGTACAAAACATATTAATTCCTCCTCTTTTTATATATTATTAATAATATTACAAAAATTGTCAAATATAAATTATTTTTTCAATTTTATGTATTATAAATAGTATATAAATAACTGATATTTCATAATATTAGTTATTACAACAATAAAAACAACAATTTTTTACTTTATTAATATTATATTATTTTAAATCTTGCCAATGATTTCTTAACACTAAATATGTAATTGTAGCACAAATAAGTATTTTAACAAAGTTTATAAAAATAAAAGATGGAGCTATATAACTAGCATATGGGTGTAATTGACTAAGATTATAAATTTGATAAAAGTTATAAACCATAGCGCCAGCTTCTAAAATGAAAAATGAATAGACACAAAAGCGAAGCCTTTTTACTAATAGGAATATAATAGATAAAATTTGTAATGTTGCAATCGTTAAACTAATTACCTGATTTATCGGATAGAATGCATTAATGTTTAAAGATAGCTCATCCATATTTAATAAAGCATTCAATTGTAAATGGAAAAAGATAGTATAAAGGCATATTATGATTAAAATTATAAACCAGATAATTGCTCCAGCATGCCATTTAAATGATTCGTTTAAGTTAACTTTGTTGTTTGTTTTTTGATTGTTTGTATAAGTAGTATTTGATTGATTAGTTGATTCGACAAATATTTTTGTGCCGCATTTTGGACAAAAAGTGGCATCATCAGGTATTTGTTTACCACAATTAATGCAAAACATAGTTAATCCCTCCTTATTTCTATATTATTATTTGTATTATCAGGATGTCAATATTAAGTGTTGGTAAAAAATATAATATTTGTGTTTTAATTATTTGAAGTTTGCATGTATTTGAAGCCTACATGTTTTGACAAATCTATACAAATATGATGATTTATGCTATAATTTCTTTATTGTTAGAAGGTAAAAAAATGAGGGTTGAGGAGTAAAATATGAAATGTAAAAACTGTGGACATGAAATACAGCAAGGTGATTTGTTTTGTGAAAACTGTGGGGCAAAAATTGAACCAGAGCTTACAAGAAGCGGTAAAAATGCACAAAATAAACAAAGCAAAGGAATTGATGTAAAGATCATTATCATTGCTGTTATAGCGCTACTTGTAATTGGTGGCGGTGGATTTTTCATTTATCAAAATTTTATCGCAAATGATAAACCAGAATACATAGCCCAAGAAAGCGAAGAAGATAGCAAAGATAGTGATAGTAAGAGTTCAAAATTAAAAGTTTCACCAGATGAATTAGAAATAGAAGTTGGTGAAAATCAGTTTCTTGATTGTAATCAAGATGATGTAACTTATAAAAGCAAGGATCGTAATATAGCGACAGTATCTGATTCTGGACGTGTTAAAGGGATAAAAGCGGGAGAAACAGAAGTAACTGTTACTTATGGTGATCAAAAAGTAACATGTAAAGTGGTTGTTAAGGAAGATGCAACAGCAGCTTTACAAAATAGTGAGGATTACGTTTTTCCAAATAGTAATACTCAATTATTGACAGAAGCTGATCTTCAAGGAAAAACTGCTGAACAGTTAAGAATTGGTAGAAATGAAATCTACGCTCGTCATGGCAGAAAATTTAATGATGAAGCATTACAAAATTACTTTAATTCTAAATCATGGTATAGCGGTACTGTTGAAGCTGATGCTTTTGATGAGGGAGTTTTAAACGAGATTGAAAAGAAAAATGCTGATTTTATTACTAGTCATGAAAATCGCTAATGAATAATTAAAATTCATGAAAGAAGGGGAAAAAATGTTTTGTAGTAAATGTGGAACTAAATTAGAAGAGGGTGCTAAGTTTTGTCCTGAATGTGGGGCAACAGTAGAAAATCAAAAGAGTGGAAATACAATTGAAGGAGTTAGTGGAGTATATGTTGACAATACAACTCCACCAGTAGAAAATGTTGTAACTAAAACAAAAGGAGTCAATAATAAATCAATTCGTAATATTATTATTGGAGTTGTTATTGTTGCGGTAATTGGTTTTTTTGGATATAAATTTTTATTAGGAGGATCGTCTTCTTCTTACGAAGCTCCAATTGAAACACTAGTTACCGGAATTGAAGATAAAGATATTGATGCTATTTTTTCAGTTATTCCTGATGAAATATTTGAAAAATATGAAGAAGAATATGGTATTGATATTAAACAATTGACAGGTCTATTATCTAGTAGTTTAGAAGAACAAATGTTTGCTGAATTTGAAGGAATGACTTTAAGCTATGAGATTGAAAATGTTGAAGATTGTAGTAGTGTACAAGTAGAAGAAATTATTGATGCAAATAAAAGCTATTATGATATAGATTTAGATATTACAGCAGCTAAAAATTTAGACGTAACTTTAACAGCTACTTCAAATGATGATACAGAAAGTAATTCAGTAACACTTACAGTTATTGAAATTGATGGTAGTTGGTATATTGATCCAACTGCGATGAATATTTTCTAATTAATACTAGTAATGATTTTATAAATGATAAACATTGTCTAACTAAAATTCATTTCAAAATATAAAAACTTTTATAGCCAATATAATTACTAGTTTAAAGATAAAAAGAAATGGATTTAATGGACAATGTTTTATTTATTAAAAAATAGGAGGTAATTAAATGAGCAAGTGGGTACCAGTTAGTAAAGTAGATATACCACCAGTAGAAAATACTGGATTTAAAGAAAATATAATAATTAGAACACCGGTGGCTCCTGAAATTATTGAAGAAAAGCCCAAAACAAGTTTTGAAATGTTAGATGAAATGAATTTTGATTCTGCAGATGATGAAACAGTTATTTTAAAAACTGGTGATGATGAACCAACAATGGTATTGAAAAATTCTTATGCGTATGTAAAAAGATTAAAAACAAATGAATTAATTATGATTGATCAAGAGGAATTTATTTTAGGTAAAGGGACTAAAGCCGATTATATTATTTCAGGTAATTCTGCTATTTCTAGAAATCATGCTCTTATTTATCAAAAAAATGATGAGTATTATCTAAAAGATTTAAATTCATCTAACCATACTTATATTAATGATCAACTTGTTCAAAGTGACGTTAAATTACAAGACGGAATGGAATTTAAAATGGCAGATGAAATGTTTAAATTCATTTTAATTGAAGAGGCTTAAAATGGATGAGATGGATGCTTTTAACCAGACTTATGAAATAAGAGAAAAAATCGGTGAAGGAAGTGGTGGAATTGTTTATCTAGCTTATCATAAACGATTACAAAAAATGGTTGTTATTAAGCAGATTAAACGAGTTTCCCATAACTTACAAAGTAATCGACGTGAAGTAGATATTTTAAAAAATTTACAACATACCTATTTACCACAAGTGTTTGATTTTTTTGCAATTAAAGATAAAGTCTTTACGGTTATTTCATATATTCCTGGGCAATCATTTGCTCAATTGTGTAAACAAAATTATCATTTTACCAATCAGCAATTGATTCGCTGGGCAATGCAAATATGTTCGGCTTTGGCATATTTACATAGCCAAAATCCGCCTATTATCCATAGCGATATTAAGCCGGCTAATATTATGTTAACACCTGAAGGTAATATTTGTTTAATTGATTTTAATATCTCTTTTTTCTTAGATGGAACACCAATGCTAGGTTATACTAATGGTTATTCTTCACCAGAACAAAAATCAATAGCCTTAAGTCATGGTAAAACTAAAATTGTTCTTGATGAAAAAAGTGATATTTACAGTGTTGGAGCAACATTATATTATTTGGCACTTAAGAAAAAATATGATGATCAAAATCCCGACTTTGTTGCATTAGAAAATCAAACCAGTGAAACTTTTGCAGCAATAGTAAAAAAAGCATTAAGCTTTTATAAAGAAGAACGTTATCAAAGTGCTTTAGAAATGTTTCAGGCATTGAAGTCAATCCCTAAACACGATCAACGATATTTACAATTAGTTCGTAATCATCGTTATCAGCAAATTGGTCTTTCTTTGTTATTAGCTGGAAGTATTGCTTTAGGTGGTTTTGGAATTCATACAATGAAATTAGAACGAGTGGAAAAATACAATGAGCTTGTTGCTAGTCAAAAAGAATATCGTTTGGATCAAAACTATGATAAACAAACTGAATTGTTTAAAGAAGCTCGTGATTTATTACCAGGATCTTTAGAAAGTTATTATCAAAATGCATTAGCTTTATATCAACAGCAAGAATATCAAGAATGTATTGATTTTATTGATTATGATGTTTTGAATAATGAAAGAATCGATACTGATCAAGAAAGAATCGGGGATTTCTATGGCGTTGGAGCTAATTGTTATTTTGAATTAGAAGATTATCAAAATTCAGTTGATTACTTTGAAAAAGCAATTGATTATTTAGGTTATGATGAAGATTATTACCGCGATTATGTGATTGCTCTTGCTTATAATGATGAATTAGAAAAAGCAAATGAAAAATTAGATGAAGCAATTGAACATGGTCTAGGTGATGATTCGATGTATTTTGCAAAAGGTGAAATTAATAAATCATTAGGTAATGATAGTGTGGCGATAGAAAATTTTGAACAGTGTCTACAATTAACTGATAATGATGAGTTAAAAGAACGCTCTTATATTTTAATGGGTGATATTTATATTAATAATGAAGAATTAATTGAAGCACATGATGTTTTATTAGAAGGGGTTGAAACATTACCTGCATTACATCAAATGATTGTTTTAGAAAGATTAATTCAAGTAGATATTGATATTAATACACCAGTTTATCAACAGGAAGCTATTGAAAAATTACAACAAGTAATTGATAATAACTGGGATAGCTATGATACTTATGATAACTTAGTAATCTTATATCAAAAACTAAATCAATACGATAAAGTAGAAGAAAATCTTGATTATATGTTAAAAACATTTGGTGAAGATTATAATATTTACAAACGTTATGCTTTTTTAGAAATTTCATTGCAGGAAGCAAAAGAAAACAGTCAACGTGATTACCAGCAATTTGAAGAATATTACCAGGAAGCAAAAGATTTATATCAAGAAAATTCAACCAATGACCCGGAAATGGCCTTATTAGATAGTGTCTATCAACAAGTTGTATCAGGAGGGTGGTTATAATGATTTCAACAGGTTTATTATTAACGATTGCTGGTGGAATTGGAATTGTTGTTTGTATAATTGCATTGATTGTTAATCATAGAAGTTATAAAAAAAGAATTAAAAATTTATTAAAAGAAATTGAAGATGAATAAAGATATTAGAAAGGAGTTTGCTATGGCAGAAAATAATCAAAATGAGTTTTATGGAGTTGTTATTGGTACTGGTGAATATTATTTTGATAAAGCTTATCCATTAGATAAAAAAGTGCCGGTATATTTTAACAGTGAATATAACCAAATAGTGCTTGAAGATTACTCAGGTCAAGAACCACTAGCTTGTTTATATTATATACCTGAATATCAAGAATACTGTATAGAACCATATCAAACGAAAACAATTTATTTAAAAAGCGGACAGCCTTTAGGTAAACGTGTTTATTATTTACCAAGAGGAATGTCGATATACATTAATGAAAAAAGTTGTATGTTTAAATTAGGATAGTTAAGGAGAGTTTATATGTACGAAGATGATAAAGTATTAGATGAGTTATATCGTGAATTAGGAAAAGCTTATTATGAAGGAGCTTTTGAAGATCCACTACCACAGTTATTACCTTTATTTGATCAAATTACTGAACATTTAAATCAAAAAAATGTTGTAGAAGAACAAGAACCAGTAGTTGAAGAAGTTGAAAAACCAGAAGAACCTGTAGAAACTAAAGAAGAAAATAATAATACTGGATTAAAATGTCCAGTTTGTGGAGCAGCAATTACTGATAAACAAGCTTTTTGTATCAGCTGCGGTACTAATTTAAAAGAATTAGCAACAGCTAAAGAAGAACCAGCTATTAAAGTAGAAGAAAAAGTTAGTGAAAGCTGTCCATATTGTGGAGCACCAATTAATCCAAATCAAAAATTCTGTATCCAATGTGGTAAGAGTTTAGAAAATCCAGTAGAAAGATTTTCTTTTGATGATCCTAAACCAGTACAAGATCCAATTGAACCTGATCCTGTCACTCCAACATGTCCAAATTGTGGAGCAACAGTAAAAATTGGACAAAAATTCTGTACTAAATGTGGTTCAAGTATTCCACAAAATAACAACAATCAAAACGTGCCACCAGTGATGCCAGCACAATGTCCAAAGTGTGGTAAACCATTAGATCCTAATGATCGTTTCTGTACTTCATGTGGCACTAAAATAAGATAAGTAAAATAAAAGCTGTAATAAATCAGTAGTTTCAAACTACAAATTATTACAGCTATTTTATTACTGATAAGATTTTTATAGAAAATAAAAAACCTTGATATAATATCAAGGACATTTACTGCATGGCAGAGGTAGTAGGAGTCGAACCCACATCAACGGTTTTGGAGACCGGTATTCTACCATTGAACTATACCTCTATTGCTAACTGCCTTAATATAATAGCATATTTTTTTTAAGTTGTAAATAAAAAAATGATATTTGTTTAAAATTGTTGTAAGAATAAAAGAAAAGATTCTAAAGAATCTTTTCTGCAGTTTATTTATTTTTATTACACTTACCATTACTAAAAGCTGGATTGAATGCATAATAGTTATCGTTATTCAAGCGTTTTTTAACTAGTTCTAATGCTTCTCCAAAACGTTGATAGTGCACAATTTCTCTTTCACGCAAGAATCGAATTGGTTTTCTAACTTCTTCATCGTCTACTAATGCTAAGATATTATCATAAGTTGTACGAGCTTTTTGTTCAGCAGCCATGTCCTCTGTTAAATCAGTGATTGGATCACCTTTTGATTGGAAATAAGCACATGTAAATGGCATATCATTAGCACCTTGTGGGAAAATACCTAAAGTATGGTCAACAAAGTATTTATCAAAACCTTGTTTTTTTATTTCATCAATAGTGAGATTGGTAGTTAACTGATATAAAATAGCACTGATCATTTCAACATGGGCTAATTCTTCAGTACCAATATCAGTTAGTAATGCCTGAATTTCTGGATAAGGCATAGTATAGCGCTGTGATAAATATCTTAAAGCAGCCCCTAATTCTCCATCTGGCCCACCTAATTGATCAATAATTACAGCAGCAGCTTTAGCATTAGGTTTTTTTATATTTATTGGGTATTGCAAACGTTTTTCATACAACCACATTTGTTATCACCTACCCATGGCCATGGTGCTGTTAAATAATCGTTTTGATAAGCATCGATTTCTCGATTCACTAAAGCATGACCGCGTCTTTGATATTCTCTTTTAGCGTTTCTTAGACGAGTAGTTGCTTCATTAAAATAATTTAAAGCTTCTTTATCGTTTGGATGCGTATCTAAAAATAATGCTGAGTCTTGAACAGCGAAGTCCAACATCATTATTTGCATTAATAAATCATCTGTATTCATTAATTTAATTCACCCCAGCGTAAATCTAGTTCTTCAAAGATTGTTCCTGAATGAAAGGCTTTAATAATTGGATAAATCTTTCTAAACTGTTGAAATTTAATAGATGAAATACCTAATTCTAATTTATTCATTTAATTCCTCCTTCTACCTTAGATTATGAAAAAACTATATCTTGATATGGGTATTTATCATTAAATATAAATTTATTTTTTGTTTTAGATAATTATGTTGATTTAATCAATACTTTATGACATAATAGTATAACTTTAATAAAAGGAGTTATATTAAATGATATCAACACAAAATGTATCTTTGCAATATGGCGATAGAGCCTTATTTGAAAATGTTAATATTAAATTTACTAGTGGAAATTGTTATGGAGTTATTGGTGCTAATGGCGCTGGTAAAAGTACTTTTTTAAAAATTTTATCTGGTGAAATTGAACCTAACAAAGGTGAAGTTATTTTAGAGCCTAATAAGCGTCTATCAATGTTGAAACAAGACCATTTTGCTTATGAAGAAAATGAAGTTTTAGAAACTGTTATTATGGGAAATGCTCGTTTATACGAAATAATGCAGGAAAAAGAAAAACTTTATGCTAAAGCTGATTTTAATGATGAAGATGGTATTAAGTTAGCTGAACTTGAAGGTGAGTTTGCTGAAATGGATGGCTGGAATGCTGAAGTTGATGGTGAAATTTTATTAAATGGTTTAGGTATTAGTGAAGAATATCATCATTTAAAGATGAAAGAATTGGAAGCCAACCAAAAAGTAAAAGTGCTATTAGCTCAGGCTTTATTTGGAAATCCTGATGTACTATTATTGGACGAACCGACTAACCACCTTGATATGCATAGTGTTCGCTGGTTAGAAAATTTCTTAATGAATTTTAAAAATACTGTTATTGTTGTAAGCCATGACCGTTATTTTTTAAATAAAGTTTGTACACATATTGTCGATATTGATTATTCACGTGTACAATTGTATGTTGGTAACTATGATTTCTGGTATGAATATAGCCAATTACAATTAAAACAAGCTAAAGAAACAAATAAAAAAGCAGAAGCTAAAAAGAAAGAATTAGAAAAATTCATTGCAAGATTTAGTGCTAATGCTTCAAAAGCTAAACAAGCTACATCTAGAAAAAAATTATTAGATAACTTAGAAATGGTAGATCTTAAACCATCATTACGTCGTTATCCATTTATTAGTTTTAAACCAGGACGTGAAGTTGGAAATATCGTTTTAAAAGTTGAAGGATTATCAAAGACTGTAGATGGTGTTAAATTATTAAATAATGTTAGTTTTTCAATCAATCCTAAAGAAAAAGTAGCATTTGTAGGTGATAGTAAAGCAACAGAAACATTCTTTAAAATTATTACTGGTGAAATTGAACCAGATGAAGGAAGTTATCAATGGGGTGTTACGACAAGTCAGTCATATTTCCCTAAAGATAATTCAAGTTTCTTTAATGATTGTGATTTAACTTTAGTTGACTGGTTACGTCAGTTTTCAACAAAAGATGAATATGAACAAGATTTACGCGGTTGGCTTGGAAGAATGTTATTCTCAGGTGAAGAAGCATTGAAAAAAGCTCAAGTGTTATCTGGTGGTGAAAAAGTTCGTTGTATGCTTGCAAAAATGATGATGTCAGAAGCTAATGTTTTAATTTTTGATGAACCAACTAACCACTTAGACTTGGAAACAATTCAAGCTTTAAACCAAGGGCTAATTAACTTTAAAGAAAATATTTTATTTACTAGCCACGATCATCAATTTGTTCAAACAATCGCTAATCGTATTATTGAATTTAATAGCGAAGGAATTATTGATCGTCTATCAACTTATGATGAGTATTTAGAATATAAAGAAAATAATTAGTAAAATATAATTAAAAAGGATTACAAAACGTTGACAAAGTCAGATTATTTAAATCTGGACTTTGTCTTTTTTTATATAATTTGCATATATAACAAATAATTGTTGTATATAGAAAACGCTTACAAGAATAATGGATAATTATTAGACTAGAGTAGTATAAGGTGATATGATTAAAATATAACTAAAATGTAACTAAAAAGGAGTTAATGTATAATGAAGGTATTATTTACTTGTATAGGCAAATCAGACCCGCTAACAATTTTTGAAAATGATGTTATTTATGATGCATCGTATATGCAAATTGCAAGACATCATCGCCCTGATAAAATTTATTTTTATATGTCAAAAGAAATTTGTGAATTTGATGAAATAGATAATAGATATGAAAAATCAATTATGTTATTAAATCAGTATTTAAATGCTAAAATTGAAACGTATAAAATTAAAAGACCAGAATTAATAGATGTACAGAGATTTGATGAATTTTATGACGATTTTGAAAATATTATTAATGAAATAATTATAGAAAATGGTAAAGATGTAGAAATATTATGTAATGTTTCTTCAGGTACCCCAGCAATGAAAGCTACACTGCAAATTTTAGCAGCTTTATCTAAATATAAACTCACACCAATCCAGGTTGATGATCCAACTAAAGGGAAATGGCAAAGAGATGTTGATTTGAAAAATTATGATTTAGATTTTTATTGGGAATTGAACAGTGATAATGATATTAATGAAGATAGAACATATTTTTCAAAAAACGATAAATTTAATTTTAAGATTCAAAAGGAGTTATTAGTTAATTTGATTAAATCATACGATTATGAAGCAGCATATGATTTAGTTAATAGTTATAAATATCGTATTGATAAAAATGTTATAGATTTAATTAAATTTTCATTAGATCGCTATAACCTTGATACAAAAGAAATATTAAAAAGTCCTAATAAATCTTTATTACCATATTTAGATGAAGAACAAGCAAAAATATTTGAATATGGTTTATGGTTAAAAGTAAAAATTGAAAAAGGAGAAATCTTAGATTTTGTTCGTGGAATAAATCCGTTTTTATATGAAATATGTAAATATACTCTAAATAATATTTGTAAGATCAATATTTTAAAATATTGTTCGAAAGATAAAAGAGGAGTAATGTATTTAACAAGACAATTAATGGATAAAGACAGCCAAGGTAAAGAATTGTTAAAAATATTAGATTCTGAATTTTTAAAAAGAAAAAAAGAGGAATATACGAGTACATGTTTAACAGAAAACCAAATGTTAATCATACTATATGCAAAATTAGGTGATGATTCAAAATTACGATTATCTTTAAAAATGCTCAATTCTTTAAGAGAAGAAATTCGTAATATTGCAAGTCATCAAATTACATGTGTAAGAGAAGAGGATATAATAAAAAAATTGGGTAAGAGTGTAGATGATTATGTAAATATTATTAAGGTTGTATTAGCATGCTTGAATTTTAATACTAGTAAATATTGGGATAGCTATAATCTAATGAATAAAAAAATAATTGAAGAAATTAATGAATTAAGGTAGGTGGAAATATGGAAGACTATAAGTTAATTGATGTTGCTTATGGAGCTTTATTGCATGATATTGGGAAATTTTATCAGCGTACTTATGAAAAATCAGATTTATCCAAAAGAGAACTTGAAACTACCAGATATCATAAAAATGGTAATTATTATAGTTATTTACATAGTGGATACACTTCACGCTTTTTAAATAAATATTTAGAAATGAATAATGAATTTGAAAAGTTAACGAGTGAACATCATCATATCGATGAAAGTGAACATTTTTTAAACATTATCAAAAAAGCTGATCAGATTGCTTCTGCAATTGATCGTCAAGATGAACTTAAAGATAATGAAGCTGAAAATAAAAAAGGAAGTTTTATTACAGCTAGATTATATTCAGTTTTAAGTGAAGTTCATTTTGGTAAAGAAAAAAATGATAATAGTATATTTTCATTATCAACTAGAGATCAGATGAATACACCTGATGCTAATTTTGTTCGTAAAAGTTTAAAAGAAAGTGTAGATGAATACAAAACATTGTTTGATGAATTTGCTGATGAGATAGAGAAAAATATCTATTTGAAAAAAAGAGTCAATTTCATTGCTTATAATTACATGTATAATTTATTGAATAAATATTTAGTAACTGTACCAGCATCGACTTATGGAGGTGTTAAATCTGCGGTAAGTCTTTTTGATCATTTGAAAATAAGTTCAGCAATTGCAAGTTGTTTATATGATGAAACATGTTATGAAAAAGAGATGTTTTATATGTTAGAAATTGATGTTTCTGGAATACAAAGTTTTATTTATCAAGTTGTTGAAGGTAGTGGAACAAAACCTGGATTATCTAAAGCATTAAGGGGAAGATCGATTTTAGTTGGATTAATTACTAATGCCATATCATATGCTTTTTTAAATGAATTTGGGTTAACTGTCAGTAATATTTTATTTAATACTGGTGGCGGTTCAATGATATTACTACCTTATAATCAATCAATTGAAAAAAGAGTAATGGATTTATCTAAGAAAATTAGAAAATCGTTGTTTGATTTTTTTCAAGCTGATATTACTTTTGTAAACGCAATGTTACCTGTAAATAAAAAAGAATTAGAAACATTTCAAACAGATAAAGCAATTGAATTAAAGAGTTTATTAGGAAGAAATAAAATGCGCAAATATCAAGATATTATTGATGGTGCAGATTTTTTCTTTGATAAAATTGATTTTAATAGTAAATGTAATACTTGTGGTAGAGTATCAAAAAGTGAACAATGTTTTATTTGTAAGATGGTTGAAAAAATCTCACAAATATATACTAAAAATGAAAGTTTTGGAATTGTTTATGATTTTAATAAAACAATTGATATTAAAAATATAGAAACATTAGATTTAGGATTTGTTCAATTATTATTTATAAATGATAAATCATATTTAATTGACGATGAAATTAGTTGGTATGTAGATAGTATTAATAATTTTGGCTTTGGAAATGAAAAAATGTTATCTAGCCAAGTACCATTAAATAATTATGGAGATATTTTGAATTTTGAACAAATAATAAAATTAACACCATCGAAATATGGTGATGAAAAATTAGCTATATTAAAAATGGATGTTGATAATTTAGGAGGAATTTTTGCATTTGGATTAAAAGCAAGTGACGAACCTAGAGTACAGAGATCGATTTCAAAATATGTTACAATGAGTAGATTAATGGAGTTTTTCTTTGGACATGAGATAAAAAACATTTGTCGAGAAGTGTCATTGAAAATCAATGACAATATTGATGATAAAGTAAAAAATGGAACAATGTTTTATATTAATTATGCAGGAGGAGATGATTTGGTAATTATTGGTTCAGCATATTCAATCGTTGAATTAGCATTAGAAATTCATAAACGTTTTGCTAAATTTACCAATAATAAAAATATTACTATTTCAGGAGGAATAAACTTCCAAAACGATAAAAAACCAATTCGTTTTGGGGTTCAAATGGCTGAAGAAGCCTTATCAATGTCTAAAGACGGCGATAAAAATGCAATAACGCTATTAAATACAACAGTTCCTTTTGTTGAATTTGAAGGATTGTTAGTTGAAGTTAAAGAGATATGTAAATTTATATTAGAAGGAAAGCTTTCTAGAACAATGCTATATAATCTTATGAGTAATATAAGAGATAAATCATATATGGAATTTGTTTGTTTAATTCCACGTATTCAATATATTTTATACAGAAATGTTAAAGATCAAAAATTATTGGAAAGTATGCGCTATCGATTAACTAAGGTTAAAACCGACATTGATGTAAAATATTATGTCTTGATTTTAAAATTAGTTATGTTGTTTACAAGAGATAATAAGGAGGATAAATGATGAATTATAATAAAAAAGAAAATTATATTGAGTTTCCTAAAATTACTCAACCACTACATTTTGAATATGTAAATTATGCTGAGTTGTATTTACCACATAAATTAGCATATCAATATGCTGAAAAATTTAAAAATATTCCTAATCATCAAATAAGAAAAATATTAGATACTGTAAAAATTGCATTAAAGCAAAGTGATAAGGATTTTGAAAATGCTAAAAAACAAATGTTTATGCTTGTTGCAATGAGTGCTTATAACGCTGGTAGAATGCCTAATAAATTAAAAGTATTATATTACTTTTTATCAAATACTATAAATGAACAATCAATTAAGTCAAAAAAAGATATTGAAGTATTTGACCAATTTTTTACTAGTGTTGTAGCTTATCATAAACTTGTCGGTAGAAATTAAGATTGGGGGAAATATTTATGTTAGAAGGAATTTATGTATTGAATATTAAATTAGAATTATTGTCTGGATTATATATTGGTGGTAATGATAGTGGTTTTGATATTGGTGGAGCTGATAGTGATGTAATAAGAAACCCACTTACAAATGAACCATATATTCCAGGAAGTTCATTAAAAGGAAAGTTAAAGTCATTACTAAAATATCATATTAAAGAAGTAGATAGAAAAGAAAAAGATATTATTTTTAAAGACAGTAATATTACAAACTGCCCCGAATATCGTTTGAGCATCAGGTATTTTAGTTATAGACGAAATATTTTT
>NZ_NFLA01000014.1:0-59123 GCF_002160675.1 Erysipelatoclostridium sp. An15 | reverse complement strand
CTTGTATAATTTATTAGTTTTCATATTTCAATTATACCAAAAAAATGTACGATTCCTCGTACATTTTTGCGTTTTTTACTACTTTTTTTCTCTATAGGTCGTTACAGCCCCTTTTTTTAAGGAAAGGGTAGAAAGGAGTAAAAATAATGAATGATGAAAGAATGGGAAGTAAAAAAATATTACCGTTATTAGTAGAATTTAGTATACCGGCTATTATTGGGATGCTAGTTAATGCGATTTATAACGTTGTAGATCGTATTTTTATTGGAAATGCACCAGGATTAGGTGCAATCGGAATTGCAGGAATAACAATTAGTTATCCGGTTACTTTGGTTTTAATGGCAATTTCGTTAATGGTCGGAGTTGGTGGCGCTACTCGTTTTAGTATTGCTTTAGGACAAAAAAAGCATAAAGAAGCAGCAATTTATCAAGGAAATGCGATTATTTTAACGGTTATTTTTGGTTTGATCTTTATGGTTTTTGGTAATCTTTTTGTTAATTCATTGTTAGTTATGCTAGGGTCAAGTGACAGGGTATTACCATATGCTAGAGATTATTTATCAATAGTATTATATGGGGCAGTTTTTCAATGTGTTACAATGTGTGGTAATAATTTTTCCAGAGCACAGGGGAATCCTAAAAATGCGATGATTTCTCAGTTAATAGGAGCTGGTTTTAATATTGTTTTTGATTATATATTAATTATTAAATTTAATATGGGAATGCAAGGAGCAGCCTTAGCTACAATTGGTGGACAATTCTTAAGTATGATATGGCAGCTATGTTATCTATGTTCAAATCGCTCATTGATTAAATTAGATCTTCAACATATTAAAATAAGAATTAGCTTTGCTTTAGATATTATTAGAACAGGAATACCAGCCTTTTTGATGCAAATGGCAAATAGTGTTTTGAATTTTATTTTGAATAGTAGTTTAGGTACATATGGTGGCGATGTTGCTATTTCAGCTGTTGGAATAATTACAAGTTTCCAAACAATTTGTCAAATGCCTTTGACTGGTTTAATGCAAGGACAACAGCCTTTAATAAGTTATAATTATGGTGCTCAAAAAATTGATCGCGTTAAAGAGACTTTAAAGTATTCAATAATTGGGGGAACAATTATTGC
The DNA here is from genome assembly GCF_002160675.1 of Erysipelatoclostridium sp. An15. Taxonomy (NCBI): domain Bacteria; kingdom Bacillati; phylum Bacillota; class Erysipelotrichia; order Erysipelotrichales; family Coprobacillaceae; genus Thomasclavelia; species Erysipelatoclostridium sp. An15. The sequence continues at coordinate 57,994 of NZ_NFLA01000014.1, read as the reverse complement.
TTTACTTGGCTTTTTAGCAGTTGAATTATTTCCTAAAACAATTATTTTAATGTTTAATAACGAACCAGAAGTAGTTGAATTAGGTACTAGGGCAATAAGAATCTGGTTTATTTGTTTACCATTATTAGGGGCTCAGATCATGAGTGCAAATTATTTTCAATGTATTGGTAAAATTAAAGTTGCTAGTGTTTTGAATTTGTTAAGACAAGTAATTGTTTTAATTCCAATGATTTTGATTTTGTCATCATTAATTGGTCTTGATGGTATTTTTATCGCTGTTCCAATTGCTGATTTAACTGCGTTTTTAATCACAATTTTCTTATTTATTAAATCAATCAGGAAAATTAAAATTAATTAGTAAAACGCTTTCTTTATCAAATAAAAGGCGTATAATATAAATAGGTTAATTTTTGATGGAGGAAATGAAATGAAAAGACTTTTAAATTGTACAACAAGTGAAGCTCTAGCAATGAACGGTGAAGAATTGAAACAATCAATTTTAGCTTGTGAAGGAAGAACAGTAATGACAGAAACTGTTGTTGCTATCCCACCTTTATTAGGAGATTTAACTAATGCTGAATTAGCAGTTTCTTTTGGATCAGATATGGTTTTATTAAACGTATTTGATTGCAATAATCCTGTTATTAATGGAATCGAAGGAACTGATGAACCAGTTAAAGAATTAAAAAGATTAGTTGGCCGTCCAGTTGGATGTAACTTGGAACCAGTTGATCCAGATGCAAAAATGATGGAAACTCGTCATGTAATTGCTGCTGGTAGACAAGCAACTAAAGAAACTATTCAAAAAGCTGAAGAATTAGGGTTTGATTTTATCTGTTTAACAGGTAATCCAGGAACTGGAGTAACAAACAAATCAATTGCAAAATGTATTAAAGTAGCTAAAGAAAACTTTAGTGGTTTAATTATTGCTGGAAAAATGCATGCTGCAGGTGTTGATGAACCATTAGTTGATTTAGATAGCATTAAAGAATTTATTGAAGCTGGAGCTGATGTTATTTTAATGCCAGCAGTTAACACTGTGCCAGGATTAAGCGAACAAACATTAACTGAAGCATGTAAATTTATTAAAGAACATGGAGCATTATCATTAAGTGCTATTGGTACAAGCCAAGAAGGTGCTGATGAACAAACAATTAGAGAAATTGCTTTAATTAATAAACGCTGTGGTGTTGATATTCAACATATTGGTGATGCTGGATGGTGTGGTATGGCAATTCCAGAAAACATTATGGCATTATCAATTGCTATTCGTGGTAAACGTTGGACATATCATAAAATTGCTTCTTCAATCAATCGTTAATAATGTTAATATAAAAACTACTTAGATTTAAAATCTAAGTAGTTTTTTTAATCGATTACTTTAATTGTATTGATAACCGGTTGATTTGCTTTTTCAACAGTACCATTATTATCAGTAACTGGAACAGTTGTAGCAATCTGATCAACAACTTCCATTCCTTCGTATACATAACCAAAAACGGCATATTGTCCATCTAATGATTCAGTTGTTTGATGAACAATGAAAAATTGGGAACTAGCACTATCATAATCGCTAGAACGAGCCATTGAAATAGCACCACGAGTATGTTTTAACGGATTATCAACACCGTTAGCACTAAATTCACCTTTGATAGTTTCATCAGATCCACCAGTACCATCACCATTAGGATCGCCACCTTGAATCATAAATCCATCAATAATTCGATGGAATGTTAATCCATCATAAAAACCATCTTTTGCTAGATTGATGAAATTAGTAACTGTGATAGGAGCCTCATCAGCTTGCAATTCTACTTTGATAGTCCCATAATTTTGAACATCAATTTCAATATGATGATTACCGCTTAATAAATCTTCAGTATTAGTTTCATTATTGCTTGATGTATCAGTATCACTGTCACCACTATTTCCACATCCAACCAAACAAATAGCTAAAGCCATAATAGCTGTAAACTTAAAAAATTTCTTCATAATATCTTCCTTTCATAAATTTAATTATAGCGAATATTACTATTAGTTGTCTACATTAATTGTTTTTTCTAAGTAAAACATTAATCGTAAAACTAAGTTCTATCCTAATTTACATAATAGTCGATCTTAAATTCACAAAGTAGATTTATTTTTTTAATTGATTGATTTATTGAAAATATAGTAAAAATTAACATAGTATACTAAAAAATAGAAAGAATATATATTTAATAGTGCTATATTAACAATAAATATATAGAACAATCTTAGGATTTTTTGGTAATAATAGAAGTAATCATAATATTTTAAATGTATATAATAGTAAGAGATTTTAAAAGGAGAAAAATATGTTGTATTATATTATTTTGATTATTTTCTTTACATTTATTGTAATTTTTACCAGGAAATGTTACAAATATATTAGGTTTAGAAAAATAGATAATACGGACAATGAATCGGAGGCAAATAAAATGGGGGAAATTAAAGCGGTAAATATACCAATTAAAGCTGATATAAAAGATGTAGCTGACTGGTTTTTGTTAAAGGAAAATATGTCAAATAAAAAAATCCAAAAATTATGTTATTATGCTGAAGCGTGGAGTTTGGTTTTATTAGATCAAGATATCTCTCAAAATAGTGATTTTGAAGCTTGGGTTCATGGCCCTGTAAGCAAGACTTTATATAACGAATTTAAAGGATTTGGATGGCAGGAATTAACTATTACTAATCCTGTAGTTGTTAAAAAAAGATTAGATGAACTTTTTACAAAAGAACAAATTGAAGTTTTAGAATCTGTTTGGGATACTTATGGTGAATATGGAGCTGATCAATTAGAGGCATTAACCCATACTGAAAAACCGTGGTTAGAACAAAGAAAAGGGTTAGGAAAATTTCAAAGTAGTACAAGAAAGATTTCTAAAGAAACAATGAAAAGATATTATAAATCTATTGCAATCTAATAATTATGAGTAGAAATAGAAAGAAATTAGCTAAAATAGGAATACCAGATGATAAAAAGATAATTCTTACAGATTCAGTAATTAATAAAAAAGAGCATCCCGAGATAAATTTTAAATATTTATATAAATGTAATGTATGTTGTTTTAAGGGGCTAAATAAATATCATAAAAATCATACTGAAGAAGGAGTTTTTGATCAGCTACAAAAATTTTTATATGAAATTGATAAATGTTCTAATTTAGAAGAATTGATAACACAATATACTTCAAAAAATGGAAGTAAAATTGATAATAATAATAAATATATAAAACGTATTAAAAAAGAATTTGAAACTGCATACCCTGATGAAAAAGGATTGCTTGAGAGTAATATTATTCATTTACATTTAAAAAGACATGGAAATGGTAAATTTGTAATATTTGGAGTTAATTATGATAGTGTGTTTTATGTGTTAGCATTTGATCCAGGTCATGAATTTAATAAATTTTAAAATCATAGAATCCTAAGGCTTAATGCCCTAGGTTTTTTTATGTAGAAAAGTTCAATAAAACGTACTAAATAAGTAACAAATCGATTAAAGTCCGTATTATAGTGTTAATATCTTGTCCATATAAAAATATTAAAAACTGTCATGATTAAAATTGCTATTTTTGTGATAAAATATAAGACAATCAAGGAGGTTATGATGAAAAGGGTAGCTTTAATAAATGATGTGACCGGATATAGCCGTTGTTCAGTTGCTATTCAATTGCCTTTAATATCTGCTTTAGGAGTTGAATGTGTTTTTGTGCCAACTGCAATATTATCGGTTAATACATATCATCCAGAATATTATTTTGATGATTATACTGATCGAATGGCTGATTATATTTTGACATATAAGAAAATGAATGTAGAATTCGATGGAATAGTAACAGGATTTTTAGGTTCTGATAAACAGATTGATATTGTAATAGACTTTTTTAAAACTTTTAAGAAGAAAAATACTTTTGTATTAGTAGATCCAGTAATGGGAGATCATGGAAAACTTTATCCTACTTATACAAAGAAAATGCAGGATAAAATGCGGGAATTAATCCCATATGCAACAATAATTACTCCTAATTTGACAGAGTTATGTGCATTGTTGGAAGAAGAATATTTAGGAAATAATATTGATTTTGATAAAATAGAACAAATGTGTCAAAGACTGTCTCAATTAGGACCAGAGAAGATTGTTGTTACAGGAATTAATGTGGAAGATAAAATAGTTAATTTCGCATATGAAAAAAATAGGGGAGCTAAATTAATTAAAGTTAAGCGAATTGGTGAAGATCGTAGTGGTACTGGAGATTTAATAAGTGGTATTATTGCGGGAAGTTACGCTAATGGTATGGATTTTTATCAATGCGTACAAAAAGCAGCTGATTTTGCTTGTAAATGTATTGATTATAGTCAAAAAATAGGGGCTCATAATCACTTAGGTTTATGTTTTGAACCGTTTTTAAAAGAATTATAAGGAGGAAAATTAAAATGGTAATCTTATATACATTAGCTGGTAATAGTTATATTGATATTAAAGATTTAGATGATTATCAAGGGATTACTTGTTATGTAAATAGTACTAATCGTTGTAATTGTGCTTGTACATTTTGTTTAAGAAATACTAAAGAAATGAGTGAGTCTAATTCATTATGGTTAAAAGAAGAACCTGATGTTAAAAGAATTATTGATGAATTTGAAAAATATGATTTGAATGCTTTTAAAGAAGTTGTTTTTTGTGGTTTTGGAGAACCGTTACTTCGTCATGATGACTTAATGGAAGTAGCGCGTTATTTGAAAAACAAACGTTCTGATTTAATGATTAGAATTAATACTAATGGCTTAGCTTCAGTTAGTGCTAAACGAGATATTACGCCAGATTTTAAAGATTTAATAGATACTGTTTCTATTAGTTTAAATGCACCAGATAAACAAGAATATTATCAACTAACAAGAGCTAGTTTTGGAATAGATTCTTTTGATTATATGTTAGATTTTGCTAAGAAATGTAAAAAGTATGTTCCTAACGTGGTATTGACAGTTGTAGATATTATTGGTGAAGAAAAAATAGCAGCATGTAAAAAGATTGCTGATGATATTGGGGTAAAATTACGAGTAAGACCTTTTGAAGAGTAAATATTTGTATCACTGGTTTAAATATGATAAAATTACAATCAGTGAGGTAATAAAAAATGATGCAATTAAGTAGAGAAGAAAGATTATTAAAAGTTGAAAGTATGACTAATGTTCGTGATTTGGGTGGATATGAAACTCAAAATGGTTACTATACTAAAAGTCATAAATTCGTACGTTCAACAAATCCGGGTAATCTATCTAAAGATGAAAAAGAATATTTGTATGATTATGGAATTAGAGTACAGGTTGATCTAAGAAGTGATTTTGAAGTAGATCAGCAGCCAAGTGCTTTAAAAGGTTATAAAGATATTGAGTATTATAATATAAATTTATTACAGTCTAAAAATTTAAATGTTTTACCAAGTGAAGTTAGAAATTATCATGATTTATCAGGGTTCTATGTGTTTATGTTAGAATCTAATAAAGAACAATTTAGACAAGTCTTTGAAATTTTTTATCAGCATCCTTATAATGCAATTATGTTCAATTGTTCAGCCGGGAAAGACCGTACTGGAGTAATTGCGGCATTGTTAATGGATTTAGCAGGATGTCATGAATATGATATTGTCAAAGATTATTCAGAGTCTTATGAAAATAATCTTAAAGTTATGGCTAAACTTGAAGAACTAGTTGATGAAGATAATCGGGCTTTTTTGGAATCATCACCTAAGATGATGATGAAATTTTTAGATTATTTAAGAGAACATTATGGTAGTGCTAAAGAATATTTAGTGCAATGTGGTTTGGAAATTGAAAAGATTGAAGAGATAATTGAAAATTTTACTATATAGTTATATATTACGTTAATACATTGATTGGTCAATATCATTAAATTTAATAAAATAAAAAAGAAATTCTCCTATTTAAAGATGTATAAGTAAATAGGAGGTTTTTTTATGAAAGAAAAAAGTAAATTGACATTTAAGCAAAAACAAGATGCGGTAGAAAAATTATTTAGACAATATCATCGTGCAAAACTAAAATTATATTGCTTAGAAAATACATCGTTCTATCCTGAAATAAGTACAAGTTTAGTAAAAGAAAGAAAACATACTTATGGAAAAAATTCAATTGCAGCTCGTTTAAATCAAAGGATCGATGATAAAGATGATTTGAAAAAATTAATTTCTGCTTTTGAAATTGTTATTAATGCATTATCTCCAGAAAGTCAGGTTATTATTAATAATGAATTTATTTTAAAAAAAGATAGTGACTGGTGGAATGAATATTATAGTCGTGCGACATATTATCGAATGAAAACCAGGGCATTAGAAGAAATATTATTTTATGTAAATATTTCATAGAAATAAAAACTTTCTGATGAAAGTTTTTATAATATTAATTATGGATAAAAATCCAAAAATTTAAATATAATGCAAATAAAATCCAAATTAGATAAGGAATGAGTAAATAACTAGCTAAGTGGTTTATAGAATATGTTACTTTTATTAGGATAATTACTAAAATATTTAGTATAAATAAAATTGCTAAAGCAAGAAGAAAGTTTTGATAATTGAAAAAAAAGATCGGCCAGCTAAAATTAATTAATAGTTGAAAATAGTAAATTATTAATGCAGTTTCTTTGTTTTTGTGGTTACTACGATGAATCAGATAACTTGATATTCCCATTAAAACATAAAGAATTGTCCAAACGATAGGGAAAATATATCCTGGTGGGGCTAGTTTTGGACGATTGATATTTTGGTAGATATCCATTGAGTTCATAGTAAAAAATGCACTTAACCCACCAATTCCTAAAGAAATAGCAATATTTAAAATTATATACTTGTATTTTTTCAATTTTATCACCTAATTTATTATAGACAATATTTAAAAAAATATGAGAAATCTTAAGAAAATGATAAATAATGATAAAATATTTTCTGAAATAGAAAAAAACGCTTCTATATAAAAGCGCTTTCATGTATAATGGTAGCAGAGGTAAAAAAATGAAATTAGTATCGTGGAATGTAAATGGAATTAGAGCCTGTATTAATAAAGGGTTCTATGATGTATTAAAGGATAGTCAAGCTGATATTTTTTGTATCCAGGAGACAAAGATGCAAGAAGGTCAAATAGAAATTGAAAAGCATGGTTATTATACTTATATGAATAGTGCTAAAAAGAAAGGATATAGTGGAACATTAGTTTTTACTAAAGTTAAACCTTTAAATTATAGCTATGGTATTGGTATAGAAGAACATGATCAAGAAGGTCGTGTAGTGACTTTGGAATTTGATAATTTTTATTTAGTCAATTGTTATACACCAAATAGTCAAACTGAATTAAAACGACTTGATTATCGAATGCAATGGGAAGATGATTTTTTAAATTATCTAAATACTTTAAATCAACATAAACCGGTAATTCTTTGTGGTGATTTAAACGTAGCACATAAAGAAATTGATTTAAAAAATCCTAAAACCAATCGTAAAAATGCTGGTTTTACAGATGAAGAACGAGCAAAAATGACAAGATTATTAGAAAGTGGATATATTGATACTTATCGTTATTTATATCCTGATCAAACTGGTATTTATTCTTGGTGGTCTTATCGCTTTAATGCTCGTAAAAATAATGCAGGATGGCGGATTGATTACTTTATTGTTTCTGATTCTTTAAAAGATAAAATTAAAGATGCTTTTATTTGTACAGAGATAATGGGAAGTGATCATTGCCCAGTTGGTTTAGAAATAAATTTATAATGTGAATTAAAGGAGATCGTGTCTATGACACCAATAACATTATTATCATTTTATATTTTATTAGGATTAGTTATTTTTTTCTTTATATGTGTCGCATATCAAAAAATTAAAAATAAACAGTGAAGATGCAATCGAAATGATTGCATTTTTTATTGAAATTAATTTCTATAATAACAATAAAATTGGCTGTTTGTATTTTGAAATGAAATATTATTTTTGTTTATTATATAATAAAAGGTTAGTCATTAAACTAACCTAAAGATTTTCGCTTTCTACTAAAACACAATTTTGATAATATTCTAATTTCAAGTCTTTTATTTCTTGCATCAAATTATCATCATATGTTCCTGGCTGTAACCAGATTTTTTCAATATTTAAAGAACTGCATTCTTTAACATAATCACTGCCAAATTTAGGACTAACAACAAATACAGCAACATCTACTGGATTTTTAATAGCACTTAGATTAGGAAAAGTGGCTTCACCATCAATTTCTTTATAGATTGGAGAAACACCATAAACAGTTTTTCCTAATTCTTTTAAACATTTAAAAATTTTATACCCATATTTTTCATGATTAGTAGTGACACCAATTACTGCGAAATTTTGATAATTTTTTAAAACATCTTTTGCTTCCATATTATTTTCTCCTTGTATAATATTACTGTAACGGAGAAATAAGAAAATTACAACAAATATGCTTAATAATAAATAAACTAGCTGTAAAAATACAGCTAGCCAAGTAATTGTTTATATAGTTTAATATCTTCTTTAAAAGTATCAATAGAACTTTGCCAAAAAGTTTTATCAGTTAAATCGATACCAACACTCATACAAATATCTTCTAAGTCCATTTTACCTGTTAACGATAATAGTTTTTCATAAGTTTCGCTAAATTTAGGGCCTTGTTTTAAATAAAGGGCATATAAACCTTTGGCTAATAATAAACCAAAAGCATATGGAAAATTATAATATGAATAACTAGCATCATAATAATGAGGTTTCCAAGTCCACATATATGGGTGTAAATAATTATTATCAAGTCCATCGCCATAAGCATCTTTTTGAGCCTGTAACATTAATTGTTTAATTTCTTCAACGGATAAAGCTCCCGATTTTCTGTTTTCAAAAAAGTTGGATTCAAATAAATAGCGAGAATAAATATCTACGATTACTTGTGTTGCTCCTGATAATTCATCTTCTAATAAAGCTAGTTTTGTTTTATCGTCGGCATCTTTTAAAGCGGCTTTTGTAACTATTGTTTCGCAAAATGTTGAAGCTGTTTCAGCAATTGGCATTGGATATTCACTATTTAAAATTGTTTCATCATTTAAACATTCGCCATGAAAACCATGACCTAATTCATGAGCCATAGTAATCACATCAGAGAAGCTATTACCATAATTTAGTAAAAAACGGCTTTCTTTGATGCTGTGAAGGTTACAACAAAAAGCACCACCGACTTTTCCATTAGCAGGATAAACATCGATCCAATTGTTTTGAATGGCTTTTAAAGCAAAATCTCCTAAGTGTTTAGAAAAAGTATAGAATTGTTTTACAACAAATTCACAGCCTTTTTCATAAGAATAATTGCTTTTATCTTCAATAACAGGAGCATATAAATCATACCAAGGCAATCCATTTTCATGGCCTAGATGTTTAGCTTTAGTTTTTAAGTAATCTTTGAAAATATCAAGATTTTCTTTCATAGTTTCTAATAAAACATCTAAAGTTTTTTTAGACATTCTTGAATTTATTAAAGTTCTCTGTAGTTCATCTTGATAACCATGTAATTTTGTAGTATATAATACTTCGCCTTTAATACCATTTAAACAAGCAGCAATAGTTTGTTCTTTTTCATGATATGACTCTATTTCAGCTAAGTATGCTTTTTTTCTAACTTCTTTATCTTTATCATAAGCCATATTTAAAACTTCAGTTAAAGGATAGGTTTTATTATCAATTGTAACTTTAATACTTGAAACAACTTGATCTTTTAATTTTTCAAAAGCATTGCTACCAGTGTTTTGCATGTGAGCTATAATACTTTCGCTATTTTTATCAAGCGTGTGTTTTTGTTTGTTTTGTATTTCGGTTAAAATATATTGATGTTCTTTAATAAGATCACTAGAAATATTATTTAAGTCAAATGAAGCAATCCATTCTTGAGTGGCAACATCATCTTCTACAAAACTAGCGATTAAGTTATCTAATTGATCACTATATTTTAAGGCTGATTCATTAGTTGTATCTACCGATAATGTTAAACTAATAAAACAAGATAGTTTTTCAATTAATTGATTTAATTCAATTGAATTAATTAAATATTTTTCTAGAGATTTTTCATCGTGATAGTTACGATATTCATTTATTTGCTGGTGTATTTTTTCCAGTTTTTTAAAGTCTGCTAAGAAATTTTCATCTTTAAAAGATAAATATAAATTATCTAAATTCCATTTATTCATAAAATCACCTCGAATAATATTATACCAATAAAAAATTTAAATATTAACTAATTTAATAAAAAAGGATAGCGTTAACTATCCTTAATCGTTATTGGTGATATAATCAAAAATATCTTTTCTAATTTCATTTTCTAATTGATATGTAAATTGAATTGCAGAATTTTTATTATCAGGTAATTGAACTTTAATAGGGTTACCAATAGTATGTATTTGTCCCATATAATAAAATTCTTTGGAAATAGTATCGTTTTTGTTTTTTCTTACGAATAAATGAATTTGAATATGATTTTCTTGTTCATGATATATTCGTTGTATTTCATCAGAATCAATACTTCGATTTGGTTTTGAAAAACATATTAATGTTTTAGAATCGACAAATTGATGTTGATATTTACCGCCATGATTTGCATCAAGATCGTGATTAATAAATACAGGCATTGTATTTGTGCGTTGATCATATTTATAACCACCAATATTTAATGGAACAGCATTTACTTCCCAGTTTAATAAACGACATACGTCTTCATATGTATATTTTTGATACAGACAAAAATCAGTATTTTTATAATTATTACTGTAAAATGATTTATATCTGTTGGTGCCAAAATTAATTATTTCTATTAGCTGTTTTTTGAAATTATTATCTTTAAGCAAATCAATCAATTGTTTTTCTGTATTTAGATTTTCATCTATGAAGATAGCATTTCTATAGGTTGCTTTAGCACCACCAGTAGCAAATTCTTGTCTTAGCTGGTTTACAATTGATAAATAATTTACTTCTTTGAAATCGATACGATATTTATTTTTTAGTTCTTGTTTTAAAAGACTAATAATATTTTGATTGTTTTCAATACATAATTTAATTGCCAATAATTCATGAATTCTTTTTCCGGAAGCTAATTTAGTAGAAATATAAGTTAAATACTGTTCTTGGACATTATTGAATTTTACATTATAATCTTTTTCATATTTTGATAAAAATTTATGATAAGAGCCTAAACTTTTATTTTGGAAAATACGTAAAACATCAATTGATTCATAAGTATCAAAATCTTGTAATCTAGGGATACGTCCTAATTTTTGTTTTAGTTTAAAATAAGCTTCTTTTATAATTTTGACATCACTAAAATTAGCTTTATCAATAGATTCGAAAATTCTTTTTTTAGAAATCTGGTCAAAAGAAACAGTTGATTCACCAGGAATTATTAAAGAGCCTTCACTTACAAATCTTCTTAAATTATCTTTGTTGTAACTAAGATTACCACTTAGTGCAATCGGAATTAAGAAGTTTTTTTCATAATTGCCAATAAAATCAATAATAACTACATAATCTTTAGAATTATGTTTACGTAATCCACGTCCTAATTGTTGTACAAAAATAATTGCTGATTGAGTAGGGCGCAACATAACGATCTGATTAACTTTTGGAATATCAATACCTTCATTAAATATATCGACAGTAAATATATAATCAAGATAATCATTAGGATTATCTGTTTCTAATTTATCCATCGCTAATCGTCTTTTTTCTTCACTATCTTCTCCAGTTAGAGCAGTAGTTTTATAACCGCGTTCATTGAATAGTTTAGATAGTTCTTTGGTTTCATCTTTACGACTACAAAACACTAATCCACGAACTCGATTACCAGAATAACCATAAATATTTATTTGATCAATGATATGATCAACACGATTACTAGAAACCAGGTTGTTAAAATCCGTTTTGTCGTTTAAAGACACGCCATTAACTTGAACGTCTGTTATACCATAATAATGAAAAGGACATAATAAATCATATTCCATTGCCTGCTGTAATCTGATTTCATAGGCGATATTATAATCAAACATCTTATAAATATCAAAATCATCACTACGTTCAGGTGTTGCAGACATTCCAAGTAAAAAATCCGGTTTAAAATATTCAACTAATTCTTGATAAGAGGATGCTCCAGCACGATGAACTTCATCAATAATAATATAGTCAAAAGTATCGGGAGAAAACATCTCGCGATATTCCTTTTTATGAATTGTTTGTATTGTTGCAAAAATATAATCAGCTTCTAACTCTTTTTTATTACCAGAGAACAAACCTAAACTATGATTCTTAATGATTTTTTTAAAAGAATTCATTGCAGCTAAAGCAATATTTTCACGATGAACGACAAATAGCATTCTTTTAGGGTTATAGTTTTTAACATCAAAAGCGCTTAGATATGTTTTACCAGTTCCAGTAGCAGAAATGATCAAAGCTTTATTTTTGTTTTCATTTCTTAATGCATTTAAGGAATTTAATGCTTCTTGCTGCATTAGATTTGGTTCAATATATAAATTCTTTTTCTCTTTTAACGTTGGAATAGAAGTATATATAGTTTCATATTTTTTAATCCAATCTGTTGTAAGAGGTATGGAATGATTCCATTGTAATTTAAATTCTTCTAAAACTTTAAAAATCAGTTCATTATTTTTATTACCAGATACTAGAATATTCCATTCTTGATTAGTAGATAATGCAGATTGGGTTAAATTGGTACTACCAATAATGATGTTATATGAATCTATGTTTTTGAAAATGTATCCCTTAGGATGAAAACCAATATTAGGTTTATCGAAAATTCTAACTTCTATATTATCAAATTTAAGTAATTCATTAAACATATCAGGATGATTAAAATTTAGATAAGACGATGTGATTATTTTTCCTTTTATGCCTTTGTTTTTTAAATCAATTAATGTTTGCTTTAAAACGGCTAATCCAGATTTATTGATAAAAGCGACAGATAGATAAAAAGCATTACATGAATTGAATTGATAAATCAATTCATGAGATAGCTTGATTCCTTCTTGGTAATTATTTGTTAATAATTTTGCAGAGTTAGTAATATTATCAGCTGTTATGTGGTTTAAAGTATTCATTATATTGCTCCTTTATGCATTAGTATAATAGATTTTGTAGACGAAGACTAGTTAATATTTCATTTAGGTGATAGAATTAAGTAAATAGGAAGTGGTAAAATGGCAGATGTAATGACAAAGGAACAACGTTCTAAGAATATGTCACATATTAGAGGAAAAGATACTTCAATCGAGATAAAAGTTCGTAAATATTTGTATCATCATGGCTTTCGTTATCGTAAAAATGTAAAATCTTTACCAGGGAAGCCGGATATAGTTATTTCTAAATATCGCACTGCAATTTTTGTAAACGGCTGTTTTTGGCATCATCATTATAATTGTAAATATGCTACTCTTCCTAAAACGAGACAAGACTATTGGTTAACAAAAATTAAGAAAAATGTGGAAAATGATATAAAGCATTATAATGAATTAAAACAGCTGGATTATAAGGTGATTATAGTTTGGGAATGCGAAATTAAGGAATGTTTTGAATATCGTATGGAAAAACTAGTAGAAGAAATACGGGGTATCCTATAAAATTTTGTTTAGGGTAAAAAATAGTTATCATAATTTTCAATATATCTCTAAAATTATTTCGTGATAAAATGTAGATGTTAGTTTCTTGGTATTAACTGGAGGACTGACAAGGGTTATAAGTTATCTAATTTATAGATATAAGTAAATATTCCTGTCAGTTCACCCAATTACAACAAGAGTTTATAATTTATCAATTTGGTGAAATGTAAAACGGGTCAAACCGTTATCATAATTATGTTATTAATCTAATCATTGGATGAAATGTAAATCCTATTAGCGGAGAATCTGTTGTAGTACAAAGCAGAGGTTATTAATTTAATCACTGAATAGAATGTAATAAAGATGTGATGGAATTTGTAACTGATAAATTAGATGTTGTTCATTTAAAGGATAACATTTATCATTCATACTGATTATTTTAAATGTTGTAATAATTTGTTTCTAATAGTAAGATGTTTTATATAGCTAAAATAGTGAAAGGATAAGAAGCATGTATAATATTTTTGATATTTTGCCAAATAATTTCTTTAACGTTTTTATCGGTGAGAATAAACGAATTATTTCAGACTGTTTGTATTTGGTATACAGTTCGTTTAAAAGCGATTTGTCTTTTACTTGTTCTAGAGAGCAAGTATTATTGATATTTCAAGATTATTTTGAAAATCATGTTACTGATTTACAAAGTGATGAACAGCTTGATAATTCACGGGATAAAGCTTTATATATTTTAAAAAGATTAAGAGAATGTGGTTGGGTTAATGAGGAAACTGGCGAAAATTATGAAATTTTTATTACTTTTGAAGATTATAGCATCAAAGTATTAGAAAATTTGTTTAGTTTAGATATGACTAATGACAATAGTGAATACTCAGGATTGATTTATAATATTTATATGTCTTTTAATAGTTTTGATGTTAATCGTGGTGATTTAGTGTTTGAAACAGCATATGAAAATACTAAAGAACTAGCTACTAAATTAAAGAATTTAAATTCAAATATCAAAAAATATATTCAAAATCTTTTAAACGAAGGTATAAAAGATGATTTAGAGGCTTTATTGAATTCATTGCTTCAAGATTATCAAACTAAAATAGTTGATCGTGCTTATTATAATTTAACAACTTATGATAATCCTTCTAAATATCGTCAAAAAATAATTAATAAAATTGAAGAGATTATTGAAGATGAACATTATTTTGATTTAATTGTGCGAAATATTATGGAACGTAAAGACATCGGTTATAAAGAAGCTATGCAATTATTGATGATGCAAAAAGATTATATTGTTGATTCATTTGAACATATTGAAGATATTATGCAGGAAATTGATAGTAAAAATAATAAATTTATTGAGTCGGCGATTAACCGAATTACTTTTTTGTTGAATAATCAAAACGATATTGAAGGAAGGATTAATAATATTATTAAATCATTGATATTTAATGAAGAAGCAATGGAGTTAGGAAATATTTATTTGAATTCTTTTATTTCTAAAGATTCTTTGTATGTACCACGTAATTTTTCAAAACCATTAGAAATTAATCTTATTAGTGAAGCAAAAATAGATAAAAGTTTAAAAAATGAAAAAATTGAAAGTTTGATTAGTAAGCAAAAATATTCTCATAAGTTTATTGAAGAAAAAGTTTTAAAATTATTAAAGACAAATGGCCCTTTTTTTGGATCGTCATTACCAATAAATAATAATGATGATTTAGCCACTTTAATTTTAATTTTCATGTATGGTTATACATATAATACTAAATATGAAATTGAACCTTTAAATGAAGAAGTTAATGTTAATAATTATCGGTTTAAAGATTTTAAAGTAAAGGAGAAATTGAATGGATAAATATCGGGTTGCGACTAGTTTTTATAATCAGTTTATCCGATTAACTGATACTAAAAAAGAAGAATTCTCTAGATTAACTAATAAATTATTGAGTGTAAACTACCTTTGTGCTAATCGGCCTCGAGATCGTGAGGATTATTATAAAGTTGTAGCTGACCTCGATGTTTATATTAATTACTTTTTATTGATGGATTATGTTTTAGAACATCACAGTATAGATAAAGTACTTAATCTATATAATAATCAAAATTATAATCGTTATATGTTTAAGAAAAATGAATCACTAGTATTATTGCTTTTAAGACGGTGCTATTATCAAAAAATGCAAGAAATTTCACTGTTAGATAATATTACTATTACGTTAGAGGAGTTGCATGATGCTATTAGCGAGACTGGTATTGTAGATCGTCGACTTAATAAAGGAGAACTAAAAGAAATATTTAGAGTTTTAAAAAGATATAATATTATTGATTTAAGCAGTAATAGTCTTGAAGATAATACTATAATAATTATTTATCCAACAATATTATATGTATTGCCAATTGAAAGAATAGAAGAAATTGATAATATTCTTGATGATTATCAAAAGCGAGGTGAGATGATTGAAGAAACTGGTGAAGATTAAAATCATAAATTGGCATTTATTTGCTAATGAGACAATCGAGATAAAAAACAATACTGTGATTACTGGTGAAAATGGAACTGGTAAATCGACTTTACTTGATGCTTTGCAATATGTGTTAACAGCTGGGAAGGCTAAGTTTAATAGTGCAGCTAATGATTCAGGGAAACGAACTTTAGAGGGTTATATTCGTGGTAAATTAGGACGTGAGGGGAAAGAATTTTTACGAAATGGCGATGTTGTTTCTTATATTGTTTTAGAATATTTTGATGAAACATCTAAACGGAGTCAATTGCTAGGAGTAATATTTGAACTAAATAAATCAAATATAAAAAAAGAACTATTTTTCCAGCTGATTGATCAGAAAATAAATGATAAACTGTTTTTTGATGGAAATCATATTTATAATCGTAATGAATTTAGAAGAAATACAAAAAAAATGAATATTATTTCTAATTTTATTGATAAAAAAAGTAATGTTCCTAGTTTATATCGTCAAGCATTAGGAGTAAGTCAAAAATATTTCCAACTAATTCCTAGAGCTTTAGCTTTTAAGCCGATTAATCATGTATATAATTTTATATTCGATTTTTTGTTAAATGAGGACCCGGTTAAAATTGATGATTTGCGAAATAATATTCGTGCCTATCGCAATTTAGGAAATATTTTAAAAGATCAGCAAAATCGTTTAGAATCTTTGGAAAAAGTAGAAAACTTTTATCTAAGTTATCAAAAAGCAAAAATTAATTGTCAAAATCATCAAATTGCTAAAGATTTATTATATATTGATAGTTTGAATTATGAAAAAGATAAACTTACGGTAAAGATTGATAAGGTAAAACATTCTGTAAGTGATTTGAGACAGTTGCTAATAGTAGCTAAAGAAGAAAGTGAAAGATGGCAAAAAGAAGTTGTTAATTTAGAAAATATTTTAGAAAATAATGAAGGGTATCGTTTAAAAAGACAGCTAGAGAATACTTTAGAAATAAAACAATCAGAACACAGACAAAAGAAAATTCGCTTTGATGATTATCAAAAGAAATTAAAGCAAGAAGCAAAATTATTAAAACAATTACGAGTTAAGGAATCATTTGTAAATACTATTAAAGAGAATAATTATGATAGTAATTATTTAAATGAAAATTTATATGATATTAGAAATGATTTAGCCAATCGAAGAAATGATTTAAGTGAACAAAAGATTGTTTTGAAGCAAAAATTAAAATCATTACGACAAGAGTATAATGGGTTAGTTGATCAGCATGAGTTGTTAAGGCAAAATCGTTTTGTTTATCGCCAAGAGATAAAAGAATTAATAAATGTTTTAAAGCAGGAATTACATAATTATTATCATCAAAATATTGATGTTAAGCCAATGTGCGAGTATTTAGAAATTACTGATGAATCTTGGCGAGATGCAATTGAAGGATATTTAAATACACAACGTTTTGATATTATAATCGAACCAGAATATTTTGTTAAAGCAGTGGAAATTTATGAACAATTTAAAGAAAGTCACGGCATTTTTGGAGTTGGGATTGTTGATGTTGCTAAATTAGAAAAATATCAAGAAACTAATTTGGATAGTTTGGCTAATTATGTTACAAGTTATAATAGTTATGCTAAAAATTACGCTAATATGCTTTTAAATAGGGTGATTTGTGTTGATAAAATAGAGGATTTAAGAAATTATCGCACTGCAATTACTAGAACTTGTATGGTTTATAATAATTTTACTGTTAGAGCAATAAATCCTAGAGTTTATCTTAAACCATATATTGGTTTAGAGGCAATGAAGATTCAAAAAGAAATAGTTGAAACTAAATTAAATAAATTGGATGTTGAAATAAAAAATGAAAAACGCAAATATGATGATGTTGATCATAATATAAAAATTATTAACCAATCACAAATTGAATCACTAATTTCATTTGCGAACATTGTTGATGAATATCATAATCTAGATAATGATATCCAAGAAACAAAAATCAGATTAGAAGACATTATCCAAGATGATTCGATTATTTCTTTAATGGAACAGTTAGATAAAGTTACAGCCAGATATCAAAAAGCACAAAATGATTATGATTTAAAACAACGACAATTACTTAATCTTGATAATGATTTAACTAAATGTCAAGAAAGAGTTGATGAAATAATAATATTGTTACAACAATTACCTCCAATACCAGAAGTAATTGATGATAATATTGAAAAAATTAGACAACGCTATTTAAAGAAATATAATAAAAAATATGAAACAATGCAGAATAATTTATTAATTAGAATTCGTGATTTAGAAAAAGATGTTGATAGAGAAAATGGTAAATTAGAATGGGCGATGAAATCTTTTAATCATGAATTTAAAGTTGGTTTTGGAGAAACGATTGATAGTATTGAGATGTATTTACAACTTTATTATAAGTTAAGAGATATTGAGATTGTTAAAAGACAAGATGATGTTCGTAATGCTCGTCGAAAATGCGAGCAGTCTTTTCAAGAGTCATTCATTTCTAGGTTGAACGAAAAAATTAATCAAGCAAAAAAAGATATTAAGGATTTAAATAAGGGCTTACAAGGAAAAAACTTCAATGGCGATAGTTATGAATTTGAAGTTAATCCAAGTCGGCGAAAAGAATATCGTCGTTATTATGATATTATCACTTCAAATCAACAGTATAATAGCGATGATTTATTTGTTACCACTTTATCAAATGAAAATCGTTTAATTATGGATGAATTATTTAATCAAATTGCTCTATTAGACGAAGATGAAAGTGGTGAAAAATTATTACAAAAATATACTGATTATCGTGAGTATTTAGATTATGATATCAAGATAACACATG
Source organism: Erysipelatoclostridium sp. An15 (assembly GCF_002160675.1). Taxonomy (NCBI): domain Bacteria; kingdom Bacillati; phylum Bacillota; class Erysipelotrichia; order Erysipelotrichales; family Coprobacillaceae; genus Thomasclavelia; species Erysipelatoclostridium sp. An15. The sequence goes on along the minus strand of NZ_NFLA01000014.1, from coordinate 38,966 downwards.
AAAATGGTGATTTTACTAAATTTTCAAAAGTAAATCGTGAAAAATCTGGTGGTGAGACACAAACACCGTTTTATGTGGTAATTGCCTCAAGTTTTGAACAATTAATCAAAAATAGGGTTGATGAAGATTCTGGTTGTGTAGTCTTATTTGATGAAGCTTTTAATAACATGGATGAACCTCGAATTGAAGCAATGATGAAATTTTATAGCGAACTAAATGTCCAAATAATTTTAGCTGTTCCTCCAACAAGAGCAGCAACTATTATGCCTTATGTTGATACTACATTAGCAATTATTAAGGATAATGATTATTCATTTGTGGAGAGCGTAATTCATGAATAAATATGGGATTAAAATATTGAATATTTTATTAGATAAATATGAAAGAAGCGTGCTATCAAAGCAAGGCTCTAATTTGAATTTACAAATTAAAACATCAATAATGAAAATTTTTCCAAAATATAATCATAGTGATTATTATCAAGAAAGAATCTTAATTGATACAGTTTCTTTTGAATTGCAAGAAATGAATTTGATTTTTTTAAAAACAGATGAAGAAGATAATATTATTGATTTTAAATTAAATTTAGAAAAAAATGCTATTCAAAGAACTTATCAAATGACTAAAAGATCTTATTTGCCAGATTATCGGGCTAAAGTGTTAGAATATATAAAAAATTTATCTATTACTATTGCTTGGATTGATGAGTTTAGATGGAAAATGATTGAACTATTAAATAATTATCGTAGTGTTAATCGTTATTTTGATGTCAAAAATTTATCTGAATTACAAGATATTTTTGCTGTTTTAATAGCTTTGGAAAATCAAAAGCAAGAAATATCTTTTCGTAAATTTTCTTTGAAGGTCTTAAAAGATTCTAAAAAGCTTGAAACTATTAAAGGGAAGATATTTAATATTATTACTGAGTTTTATCCTGATATTTTTACTAGTGAAGATGAATTATTTGCTTTTTTCAATGTGTTAAAAAATCCTGGTTTTGTCTATTTATCAGGAAAAATAGTAATTAAGATTAATGATCAAATTATAGATATTGGTAAATTGAATAGTCCGTTTTCTTTAACTACTGAAAATATTGCTAAGTTAGAAATACTAAAAATAGATGACATAAATGTTCTTACCATTGAAAATTTAACATCATTTTATGATACTATTTTAAAAGATACTTTAGTTATTTATTTAGGTGGTTATCATAACAGTTTAAGACGTAAAATTTTATTAAAAATCTATAATTTTGCACCGAAGTTAGATTATTTTCATTTCGGTGATATTGATGCAGGAGGCTTCTATATCTATTTGCATTTAACAGAAAAAACAAAGATACCATTTCAGACGGTTGCAATGGATATAGAAACAATACAAAAATATCAGATTTATACAAAGAAGTTGACTCAAAACGATAGAAAAAGATTGAATAATTTAAAAGAAAAATTAAATTTACCAGTGATAGACTATATGCTTAAAAATGATTGTAAACTTGAACAAGAGATTGTTGAAATTGATTATATTACAAAAAAAGATTGACTAATAGGCAAAAAAAGTGTATATTTAATAGGCAACGAATGATAGCAGCACATAGAGTTTTGAAAGTTGCGTTTATAACTTTTGTTTGTAAAGTAGCTAGCTGCAAAGTGAAATACTTAATATAAACACAGTTCAATTAATCTATGCAATGTTATTGTTTTATGCAAATAAAACAATAAATGGAGGAAAATTAATGTCACGTTACACAGGACCACAATGGAAAATCTCTCGTCGTTTAGGATTTTCTACATTAGAAAATGGTAAAGAATTAAACAAAAGACCATATGCACCAGGTCAACATGGTCAAAAAAGAAAAAAACAAACAGAATATGGATTACAATTAGCTGAAAAACAAAAAGTAAGACATATGTATGGAGTAAATGAAAAACAATTCCATAACACTTTCAAAAAAGCTGGTAAAATGGATGGTATCCATGGTTACAATTTCTTATGCTTATTAGAAAGTAGATTAGATAACGTAGTTTACAGATTAGGTTTTGCACCAACTAGACGTGCTGCAAGACAATTAGTAAACCACGGACATTTCTTAGTAAATGGAGTTAAAACTGATATCCCATCATTCACTGTAAAAGTTGGTGATGTAATTGAAGTTAAAGAAAAATCTAAAAACTTAGCTATTATTAAATCAACATTAGAAGGTAGAACTTTCACACCTGCTTTCGTTGAAGTAGATGATACTAAATTAACTGGAAAACTTACTCGTTTACCAGAAAGATCTGAATTAAATCAAGAAGTTAACGAATCATTAATCGTTGAATATTACAACCGTAAAGGGTAATGAATTAAATATTAAAAGGTATATCATAACATTGCAGCTATGGTATACCTTTTTTGTTATTATCTAAAAAATCACAACTAATGTAGGCTTTTTATTATATTATAAAGAGTGTTTTCATTAGAATAATTGAATCATAGCAATTAAGAATGTAATTAATCCAATGATTTCAATAATTTTTAATAATATCTTTTTCATTGTAATTTTTGAAAAGTAGATTTATAATATTTTATGTAGAGAGAGGTATTACCCTTTCAATACATGGATTAGTATTAATATCCAACCAATTACGGATATTAATTTAATTAGTAGCGTTTCGAGTAGGTCTAGGTCAAGAACTCGTAACGCTTTTTTATAAAAATAAGATAAAATGAATTAGAAGATATTATAAAGTGCCAAAAATGTTTTATCATTAAAAAAATGGCTCTAGAGTATGGAGTTAAAGGTATGGCACACAACCGTAAGGCGTAATAAATTAAATATTAAAAGGTATATCATAACATTGTAGCTATGATATACCTTTTTTGTATATTTCAATATATTATAATATCTATTTATCAATATCTAGTTTACAAACTTCGCGATCATATGTTAATAAACCATTGATTTCATCTTCAATATCAGATAGTTGAGTATAGATAGCTCCACACAAACCTTTTTCGATTAGTGGGAAAATTGTAGAGTTTAAAAGTTCTTGATATTCTTTTTGAAATTGTTCTTTAGAATCATAGTTTTGATAACCATAAATATTTTTGGTACTAACATGATCTTTAACTTGATAAGCGTATCCGCCATATTCAGAGATTACAAATGCCCGCTTATCAGGAATTATTTTTGGTTTATCAAAATAATAATGTTCACTTCTAAAATCGCCACAATTTTGATCAAACCAGCCACTAGCTGAATCAATTAGTCGTGTTGGATCTAGCGTGCGAAGATACTTTGTTAATTCAACTGTATCAAATTGACCCCAGCCTTCATTGAATAAAACCCATGTTGATATACATGGAAAATGAGATAAATAATTGATAGTCTCTTTGCATTCATTAATAAACTCTTGCCGATTGGTTTTATCGTTTCTTGCAAGCAGATAGTGATGTTTATCAGAAGTACGTTTTCTAAGACTTTTGAACAAAGTTGGCAAATAAGTAACAATCAATGGATGATAAGGAGAACCGCTATTTACCATATCTTGCCAGACGATTATTCCTAAACGATCACAGTGATAATACCAGCGGGCTGTTTCTATTTTTATATGTTTTCTAATTGTATTGAATCCAAGTTTTTTGATAGTTTCAATATCATAAACTAAGGCTTTATCACTTGGTGCTGTATAAAGACCGTCAGACCAATAACCTTGATCTAATACACCATGCATAAAAATAGGTTTGTGATTTAAACAGACTCTAGGAATATTATCTTTGTCATTTTCAATTGTGAATGTTCGCATTGCAAAATAACTATCTACTTTATCATTATTGGTAGTGATTGTTAAAGTATAAAGATAAGGGGTATCTGGTGACCATGGTTTTTTATTAGTGATTTTAATTTTTTTATCAATTATTTTTCCGGTTGAAGAAAAAGAGATTTCTTCTTCATCTTCAATTTTTACCTTTATCAATTGATCACTTGCTTGATTAAAAATAATAGTCATTGAAATTTCATCATTATCAAAATCAGGTACAATTTTTACATCTTTAATATATACTTCTGGTACTTCTTCTAACCATACTGTTTGCCATATACCGCTTTGAGCAGTGTAATACATCCCACCACGTTTAAGACGTTGTTTTCCTTTAGCATGGTAACTATGATCTGATTTATCTTGGACACAAACAGTAAAATCATTTATACCATTATTAATATATTTAGTTATATCTACTTCAAAGGGTAGATAACCACCAACGTGACAATATATTTTTTCATGATTAACATATATTTCTGCAATTTGATCAACTGCTCCAAAATGCAAAATAAGACGGGTATTAGGCTTTTTCTCTAAAATAACGAATCGTTGATACCATAAGTATTCATCAGGCTTTAATTGTTTATTTACTTGTGATAATAATGATTCTGGAGAAAATGGTACTAATATTTTATTGTGAAAATATTGTGGATAACATTTTGTTGTTGTAATCGAGTATTGCCAAAAACCATTTAAATTTAAATAATTGTCTCTTTTTAAATAGGGACGGGGATATTCTTCAAGAACATGACGATAATCGATTTCTTTTCCCCATTTTGTATAGAGCGGTATTAGAGGTTCTTTTTTTTGAAATATGTTAATAGTTTTAATTGCATTGAGTAATTTCATAAAATACCTCCTTAATATTCTATTTATATTATACAATGAGATTTATTAATATTGAAAGATAATTATTTTTTAGATTGTTAAATTTTATCTAAGATAAAGGAAATACTAGAAATTTATACAAAAATAATGGATTAATTCAAATAATTTGTTATAATCATAATAACATGGAGGTAATTATGACAGATAGTAGAATATGTATTGCTTTAGATTTTCAAACTAAAGAAGAAGTAAAAGAATTTTTAGAAAAATTCGGTGATGAAAAACTATATGTAAAAATCGGGATGGAATTATTCTATGGCGAAGGAATTGAAATGGTAAAGATGATCAAAGAAATGGGTCATAACATTTTCTTAGATTTAAAATTACATGATATTCCTAACACTGTAAAAAGTGCTATGAAACAATTAGCTAAATTAGATGTTGATATGATTAATGTTCATGCATCTGGAAGTATTGCAATGATGAAAGCAGCACTAGAAGGTTTAGAAGAAGGGAAAACTGGTGATAAAAGACCACTTTGTATCGCGGTTACTTGCTTAACATCATTAGATCAAGATGTTTTAGATAATGAATTATTAATTAATGAAAAATTAGAAAATGTTGTTTTAAAATGGGCAACTAATGCTAAAGCTGCTGGTTTAGATGGTGTAGTTTGTTCACCATTAGAATCAAAAATTATTCACGAAAATTTAGGAACAGATTTTTTAACAGTCACTCCTGGTATTCGTTTAGCTGATGATAGTGTTAATGATCAAAAACGAGTTACTACACCAGCAATGGCTAGAGAACTTACATCAAGCTATATCGTTGTAGGAAGAACAATCACTAGATCAAGTGATCCATATGCAACATACAAAAAAGTATATCAAGATTTTCAAGGGTAAAGGAGATTTATTAATAATGAAAAAGTTAATTGCTAAAGATTTATTAGATATTAAAGCAGTTTTTTTAAGACCAAATGAACCATTTACTTGGGCAAGTGGAATCAAATCACCAATTTATTGTGATAATCGTTTAACATTATCATATCCAAAAGTTCGTAAAGATGTAGAAAACGGACTTGCAAAATTAATTCAAGAAAACTTCCCTGATGCACAATGCTTAATGGGAACTGCTACTGCAGGAATTGCTCATGCAGCATTAACAGCTGAAATTTTAGATTTACCAATGGGATATGTTCGTGGTGGTGCTAAAAGCCATGGACGTAATAACCGTATTGAAGGTAAAATTGAACCTGGAATGAAAGTAGTAGTAGTTGAAGATTTAATTTCAACTGGTGGAAGTTCATTAGAATGTGTTGAAGCTTTACGTGAAGCTGGATGCGAAGTAATCGGTTTAGTAGCTATCTTTACTTATGGATTACCAAAAGCAACAACAAACTTTGAAGCAGCAAATTGCAAATTTGCAACAATCACTGATTATGATACATTGATCGAAGTTGCTAAAGAACATGATTATATTAAAGAAGCTGATATGGAAAAATTAAAAGCTTGGAAAAAAGATCCAAATGATGAAAGCTGGATGGAAAAATAATAATTTTATTTACTAATAAACACCGGAAATGTTCCTTTTCGGTGTTTTTTTATTGAGATGAAATGTTAAACCTAGTATAATTAAGAAAATAATTACGGGGGTATGTAAATTGCGAAATTTAGAAAAAGTAAAAAATATAATTGTTAAAATTGGGTCATCTTCTTTATGTGATCAAAACGGAAATATTGATAAAGAAAAGATTTTAAATTTGATTCAACAAATAGCATATATTAAAAGAAAGAACATAAAAATTACATTAGTTAGTAGTGGTGCCATTAATGCTGGTGTCCATATTATGAATTTAAAACAACGACCCGATACAATACCCCAAAAACAGGCTTTAGCAGCTATTGGTCAAGCTTCGTTGATGCAAATATATGAGGATTTATTTAGTTTATTTAAATTAAAATGTGCCCAGATATTATTAAATCATGATGATTTCGATGATCGAAAACGATTAATGAATTTTAATAACGCAATGCAGGCGATAATTGATTATGATGTTGTTCCAATTATTAATGAAAATGATACTTTAGCAGTAGATGAAATTAAAGTTGGAGATAACGATACATTAGCATCGATGATCGTTCCTGCTGTTAATGCTGATTTAGTTATTATCGTAAGTGATATTGATGGATTATATGATGACAATCCTCATACAAATAAAGATGCTAAATTGATATCTAATGTTGCTGGTATAACCAAAACAATTGAAAATATGGCTAAAGATGCTTCTAGTAAAGTAGGAACTGGTGGCATGATTACTAAAATTAAAGCAGCGAAAATATGTAACGAATTTGGCTGTGATCTAGCAATCGTTAATGGTAACCAGTCTAATGTATTAATTGATTTGTTAGAAGGTAAGGAAGTAGGGACTTATTTTGATAGCACTCCAGTACGTCATTTAAGTTCAAGACAACATTGGATTATGTATCGAAGCATGCCTAAAGGTAAAATTATTGTTGATGATGGTGCTCGATTAGCTTTAGTTAATAAGCATACTAGTCTGTTACCTAAAGGGATAGTTAATGTAGAAGGAAATTTTTTAATGTCACAGATTGTTGATATTGTTGATTGTAATAATGATTTAATTGCTCGTGGTATTGCTAATTATTCTAGTGATGAAATTAGATTAATCAAGGGCTTAAATAGTAGTGAAATTGAAACAGTTCTTCATTATAAAGATTATGATGAAGTGGTTCATGCTAATAATTTAGTTTTAGTAAAAGAGGTGAATAAATAATGATTGAAAAACAATTAAAACAGGCTAAAAGAGCTTGTTTAAAAATGCAAAATATTGATAGTCAAATTAAGATAAAGGCATTACAAAAAATAAGTAGTAATTTATTAAGTAATGTTGATTATATTATAAATGAAAATAAAAAAGATATTGCTAATGCTAAAGAAAATGGTATTAGTGATGCAATGGTTGATCGTTTATTATTAACTAAAGAAAGAATTGAAAGTATTGCTAGGGATGTTTTAAAAATTGCTGATTTAGATGATTGTATTGGTGAAGTAATTCGGGAGATTAAACGCCCTAATGGTCTATTAATTAAACAGGTTAGAATCCCAATTGGGGTAGTGGCTGTAGTATATGAATCAAGACCAAATGTAACAGTTGATATTGCTTCTATTTGCATTAAAACAAATAATGTATGTGTTTTAAAGGGTGGTAAAGAAGCTATTAATTCTAATATTGCTTTAATAAAAGTTATTAATGAAGCAATCGAAGATATTTTACCTGATCATGTTGTTAATTTGATTGAAAATAATGATCGTCAAGTAGTAACTGAATTAATATGTGCTAATGATTATGTTGATGTTATTATTCCACGAGGTGGGGCAGGATTAATTCAACATGTAGTTAAAAATGCTACAGTACCTGTTATTGAAACAGGAGCGGGCATTTGTCATTTATATGTCGATAGTCAGGCTGATTTAAAGATGGCTGTAGATATTGCAGTTAATGCTAAAATTTCGCGTCCTTCTGTATGTAATGCTATTGAAACAATTTTGGTTCATCAAGATGTAGCAGGTGAATTTTTAACAGCATTAAAACCACGGTTTAAGCAAATTAAAGTATTTGGTGATGAGGAATCTTTAAAATATATTGATGGTACTATTGCTAATGAAAAGAATTATGCAACTGAATATGATGACTACATCTGTAATATTAAAGTTGTAAAAAATATTGATGAAGCAATCGAACACATTTATAATTATTCAACAAAACATTCTGAAAGTATTATTACTACAAATAATGATACTGCAAAATATTTTATGGAATCATTAGATTCAGCTTGTGTTTATCATAATGCTTCAACTCGTTTTACTGATGGTGGTGAATTTGGTTTTGGAGCTGAAGTGGGGATTAGTACTCAAAAACTTCATGCTCGAGGACCAATTGGATTACCAGAAATGACATCAACAAAATATTTGATTTTTGGAAATGGCCAAATTAGATAAATTTTGATAAGATCTGCTTTTTTTAGCGGATCTTATTTTTATTTAATATTTATGTAAAAATATGGTAAATAATTAGTGTTGACAATAGTTAGTACACTAACTATAATCATTAGTATACTAACTAATTGTTAGTGGTGTAGGAGAAAGGAGGAGAGTTATGACTGATTTGAGTTTTGATGATATTCAAGCAATAATAGTAAAGTTTAAAAGTTTAAATAAAACTATACATTATACTTTAATGAAAGAAACTGAAGAATTTGGAATGTCACCTGAACAAACAAGATTATTATTGATTTTAAAAAGTCATCAAAACATAACACAAAAAGTTCTAGCGAAAAAATTAAATATTACTAAAGCAACGTTATCAGTGCGTTTACAAAGACTTGAAAAGATGGGTTATGTAAGCAAAACTCAAGATAAAAAAGATAAACGAAACTATATTATAAATATTACTGAAAATGGAGAAATCTTTTTTCAAGCAGCAACAAAAGTAATGCAGAAAAAAGCTATGAGTATTTTTGATGGCGTTTCTAAAGAACAAATAATGGTTATTAATGATGTTATTGACATCATGAAAAAAAATATTGAAAGATGTAAAGGAGAACAATAATGCTAAAATTAAAACATTATTTTAAAAAGTTTTGGGCTCCAATTTTACTTTGTGTTGGATTATTATTTTTACAGTCACAATCAGAATTAGCATTGCCAGATTATATGTCTGATATTGTTTCAGTAGGAATCCAGGCTGGTGGATTTGATAGTGCTGTAAGTGATGTTTTAAGTATTGAAACTTATAATCATTTATATGTAATGATGGATGAAGATGATCAAAAGGAATTTGAGGATGCTTATCGTTTTGTTGAAAGTGCTGATTTAGATGAAGATACTAAAGAAAAATTTCCTCAAGCTCAAAAACAAGGCATCTATGAATTAAAAGATTTAGATTCAGATGAGTTTGAAGACTTAGAAGATATTATGGTAAAACCAATGTTGATGGTAACTTCAATTGATAGTATGGATGTAAACAGTGAAGAATATCAAAAACAGTTTGGTTCATTGCCTGCAGGAATGACACCTTATGATGCAATTGCAATAATGGATGAAGCTACTAAAGAGCAGATGTTTAGTCAAATTGATGCCCAAATGGAAACAATGGGTGAATCTACTTTAAAGATTGCAGCTGGAAATGGTGTTAAAGCAGAATATGAAAAACTTGGCTGTGATAGTGCTACAGTTCAAAATGAATATATTTTACAAACTGGTGTTAAGATGCTAGGAGTAGCTTTAGCGGGTACTATCTGTGCTGTTGCATGTGGTTTTTTAGCTAGTAAAGTTGGTGCAGGGGTATCAAGAATTCTAAGAAGTGAAGTCTTTAAAAAGGTAGAAAGTTTCTCTAATGAGGAATTTAATAAATTTTCAACTGCATCATTAATTACAAGAACGACTAATGATATTACTCAAGTTCAAATGGTAGTAGTAATGTTCATTAGAATAGTTTGTTTTGCGCCTATGATGGGTATTGGAGCATTGATTAAAGCATTTAGTAATACTCCATCAATGACATGGATTATTGGACTAGTTTTAATTGTTATTTTTGGTATTATTGGGGTTGCTTTTGCAATCGTAATGCCAAAATTCAAAATTGTGCAATCTTTAATTGACCGCTTAAATCTAACAATGCGTGAAAACTTATCAGGAATGTTAGTAATTAGAGCGTTTGGTAATGAAGAACACAGTGAAAAAAGATTTGAAAAAGCTAATCGTGATTTAACACGAGTTAATTTATTTGTTAATAGAACTATGTCAGCTTTAATGCCAATTATGATGTTTATTTTTAATGTTGTTACACTATTAATCGTATACTATGGTGCTAAACAAGTAGATTTAGGTAATATTGCAATTGGACAAATGATGGCATTTATGCAATATGCAATGCAAATAATTATGTCATTTTTAATGATTGCAATGATTGCAATCATGTTACCACGTGCTAGTGTAGCTGCTGATCGTATTTACGAAGTTTTATCAATGAAACCAAGAATTTTAGATCCAGAAAATCCAAAATCTTTTGATGAAACTAAAAAAGGATTAGTAGAGTTTAATAATGTTTCTTTTAAATATCCTGGAGCTAATGAAGCGGTATTAGAAAATATTAGTTTTACAGCTAAGCCAGGAGAAACAACAGCCTTTATTGGTTCAACTGGTTCTGGAAAAAGTACTTTAATTAATCTAATTCCTCGTTTCTATGAAGTGACTGAAGGAAGTATTAAAGTTGATGGTGTTGACATCCGTGATGTTAAACAACATGATTTAAGAGAAAAAATTGGTTTAGTACCACAAAAAGGATTATTATTTTCAGGAACAATCAAATCTAATTTAAAATATGGTGCTCCTGATATTAGTGATGAGCAATTAGAAGAAGCAATTAGAGTTGCTCAAGCTAAAGAATTTATCGATCAAAAAGAAGACGGTGTTGATAGTGAAATCTCTCAAGGTGGAACTAACGTTTCAGGTGGTCAAAAACAACGTTTAGCGATTGCAAGAGCGATTGCTAAAAACCCAGAAATCTTTATTTTTGATGATAGTTTTTCAGCCTTAGACTTTAAAACTGATGCAAAATTAAGACAGGAATTAAATGAAATGATCAAAAAGACTAAAAATACTGTTTTAATTGTTGGACAACGAATTGCTTCAATTATGAATGCTCAACAAATCATTGTTTTAGATGAAGGAAAAATTGTTGGGAAAGGAACTCACGAAGAGTTAATGAATACATGTGAAGTATATCAAGAAATTGCTTATTCACAATTATCAAAGGAGGAATTAGGACATGAGTAATCAAAAAAGAAATGGCCCTAAATTCGGACACGGAGGTATGCGTGGTAATAATGAAAAAGCTAAAGATTTTAAGGGTACTTTAACAAAATTATTTAAATATCTAAGACCATATTATTTTAAATTAGTTGTTGTAATTTTATTTGCAGCAGCTTCAACCGTATTTTCTATTGTTGGTCCTAAAATATTAGCTAAAGCTACTGATAAGTTAAGTGAAGGTGTTTTAGCTAAAGTTGCTGGTACTGGCGGTATTGATTTTGAATATATTGGACATATCATTTTTATATTAGTATGTTTGTATTTGGTAAGTGCTTTATTTAGTTATATCCAAGGATTTATAACTTCAACAGTATCACAGCGGGTTGCTTTTGACTTAAGAACATCTATATCAAAGAAAATGGATCGCATGCCATTAAGTTATTTTGATCGACATACAAGTGGTGATATTTTAAGTAGGGTTACAAATGATATTGATACAATTGCTCAATCATTAAACCAAAGTATGTCACAAGTAATTACTTCATCAGTTACAGTTGTTGGTATTTTTATAATGATGTTAACCATTTCGCCAATTATGACATTAATTGCAGTATGTGTTTTACCAGTATCAATAATCTTGATTGGTTTTGTAATGAAACATTCACAAAAATATTTTGCTAGACAGCAAGCTGCTTTAGGTGATGTTAATGGTCATATTGAAGAAATGTATGGTGGCCATAATGTCGTTAAAGCGTTTAATGGTGAAGAAGCATCAGTTAAACAGTTTAATGAATATAATGATGTTTTATATGAAAGTGCCTGGAAATCACAATTTTTCTCTGGTTTAATGCAGCCAATTACAGGATTTGTCGGAAATGTTGGTTATGTTGCAGTATGTTTACTAGGTGGAATGTTAGCTGGTGGAAATACGATTACTATTGGTGATATTCAAGCATTTATCCAATATGTAAGACAATTTAACCAACCAATTACTCAATTAGCACAAACAATGAATATGTTACAAAGTACAGCAGCAGCTGCTGAACGTGTTTTTGAATTCTTAGATGAAGAAGAATTAGCACAAGAAACACCTAAAATTACTAGTGAAGAAGTTAGTAATATTGAAGGTTCAGTAACTTTTGCTGATGTAAACTTTGGTTATTTAAAAGATCAAACAATTATTCATAATTTTAGTTTACATGTTCATTCTGGACAAACTGTTGCGATTGTTGGACCTACTGGTGCTGGTAAAACAACAATTGTAAAATTATTAATGCGATTCTATGAATTAAATAAAGGTAGCATAATGATTGATGGTAAAGATATTCGTGATTTTAGCCGCCATGATTTACGTTCTTTATTTGGTATGGTATTGCAAGATACATGGTTATTTAATGGAACAATTAAAGAAAATTTAGTTTATGGTAAATTAGATGCTAGCGATGAAGAAATTCAAGAAGCATGTAAGATAGCTTATGTTGATCATTTTGTTCAGACATTGGAAAATGGTTATGAAACAATTATTGATGAAGAATCATCTAATATTTCTCAAGGACAAAAACAGCTTTTAACAATTGCTAGAGCATTTTTAAAAAATCCGAAAATTTTAATTCTTGATGAAGCAACATCTTCAGTTGATACTAGAACAGAAGTCTTGATTCAAAAAGGAATGGAAAAATTAATGGAAGGAAGAACAAGCTTCGTTATTGCCCATCGTTTATCAACAATCAGAGATGCTGATACAATTATCGTTATGAAAGATGGCGATATCGTTGAACTTGGAAATCACGATGATTTAATTGCTAAAAACGGCTTCTATGCTTCATTATATCGTTCTCAATTTGAAGGTGTATCACAATAAGAAACGGCTATTAAGCTGTTTCTTTTTTTGCCATTGATAATTATATTGGTTATAATATTGTTGAATGGAAGTGAAAAATGTGAAACAAAAATCGTTATTTGAAGATATGTCAAAAGAACCTTTAGCTAATCGATTACGACCAGAAACCCTAGAAGAATATGTTGGTCAACAACATTTAATTGGTAAAGGAAAAATATTATATCAATTAATAAATAGTGATATTGTTCCCTCAATGATTTTCTGGGGTCCACCGGGAGTTGGGAAAACAACATTGGCAAGGATTATTGCCAATCAAACCAAGGCAAAGTTTATTAATTTTAGTGCTGTAACAAGTGGTATCAAAGATATTAGAAAAGTAATGAAAGAGGCTCAGGAATTGCAAGATACTGGACAAAAAACAATTGTCTTTGTTGATGAAATTCATCGTTTCAATAAAGCTCAACAAGATGCCTTTTTACCTTATGTAGAAAGAGGTAGTATTATTCTAATTGGGGCAACGACTGAAAATCCTTCATTTGAAGTTAATTCAGCGTTACTATCTAGATGTAAAGTATTTGTTTTAAAATCATTAAATGTTGATGATATTATGAAGTTACTAAAATATGCATTGATTAGTCCTAAAGGATTAAAATCATTGAATGTAAATATTGATGATGATCTATTATATATGATTGCTGGTTTTGCCAATGGCGATGCTAGAGTAGCTTTAAATACATTAGAGATGGCAGTTTTTAATGGAACATTTGAAGATAATCAAACATTTATAAATAAAGAAATTATTGAACAATGCATTAATCAAAAATCATTATTATATGATAAAAAAGGAGAAGAACACTACAATATAATAAGCGCATTACATAAATCAATGCGTAATAGTGATGTAGATGCTTCAATTTATTGGATGTCAAGAATGATTGAAGCAGGAGAGGATCCTTTATATGTTGCCCGCAGATTAATTCGATTTGCTTCAGAAGATATTGGAATGGCGGATAGTCGGGCTTTAGAAATTGCGGTCGCTACTTATCAAGCATGTCATTACATTGGTATGCCTGAATGTAATGTAAATTTAGCACATTGTGTTACTTATTTAGCTTTAGCACCAAAATCAAATGCCTTATATATTGCTTATGAAAAAGCTAAACAAGATGCTTTAAAAACAATTGCAGATCCAGTACCTTTGCATATTCGTAATGCTCCAACAAAATTAATGAAGGAATTAAATTATGGAAAAGGCTATCAGTATGCTCATGATTATAGTAATAAAATTACTGATATGCAATGTTTGCCAGATAATATAAAAACTCATCGCTACTATTATCCAACCAATCAGGGAACTGAAGCTAAAGTAATAAAAAGATTGGAACAGATTGCTTATTTAAAAAAACATTTTAAAGATAGATAGTTTAATTTCTTAAAAATAACTTGTGATAAAGCCATTATTTTATTATAATTAAGCAGGTATCGAGAAGGGAAGGTTAAAATGATAAAAAATATTATTGGTGGTATTGCTATTGGTATTGCCAATGTCATCCCTGGTGTCAGTGGGGGAACAATGATGGTAATATTAGGAATCTTTAATCGAATGATGGAAGCGATAAGTGGAATTTTTAAACGAGTAAATCCTAATCGTAAGGATGATATTATCTTTATATTTCAAGTATTAGTTGGAGCAGCAATCGGGATTGTTGGTTTTGCAAAAATATTAGAAATATTATTCGAATACTATCCTACCCAAACAATTTATTGGTTTATTGGTTTAATTGCTTTTAGTATCCCATTATTTGTAAAAGGAGAAATGAAAGGTGAAAAACTGGCTATTGTTCCTTTTGTTTGCGGTCTAGCAATAATTTTTGGATTAGAATTTTTAAATCCTGGTGAAGGAAATACAGTTGTTAATCCTGATTTTCCACCACTTAGTTCTGGACTTTTTATTAAAATGGTAATTATTGGAGCAATATCAGGAGCAACAATGATTATGCCTGGTGTTAGTGGTAGTATGGTGTTATTGATTTTAGGTGAATACTATTTATTTAAGTCATATTTAGCTCATGTAACAAGTTTTAGTCTTGATGTAATTATGCCGTTAGGTTTTATGGCAATTGGAATTGCTTTTGGAATTGTTGTTAGTGCTAAATTATGTCAATATTTTACTAGAACACATAAAGCAGGATTCTTAAGTTTAATTTTAGGTTTAATTATTGCTTCTTCATTGGTATTGATTCCTTTTGATGTTAGTTATGATTTTAATTTGATTTTAACATCATTATTAGCAGCACTTTTTGGTGGTATAATTGTATTTGGTTTATCAAAAATTCAATAATGAAAGATTGCTACTCGTAGCAATCTTTTGTTTTATAATGATTAATGGTGGAAAAATATATAAAAAGAATTATAATATAATTGTTATTCCAGGAGGTTAGCAAATGAACGTAGAAATAATTAATGTCGGAACAGAACTTTTATTAGGAGAAATTGTTAATACAAATGCTACTTATATTCAAAAAATGTGTAAGGAGCTTGGTTTTAATGTATATTTTCAAACTACAGTTGGTGATAATCATGATCGTTTTAAAGAATGCTTAGATATTGCTTTTAAAAGAGGTGCTGATTGTGTAATCACAACAGGTGGATTAGGACCAACCCAAGATGACTTAACTAAGGAATTGTCAGCTGAATATTTAGGATTAGAGTTAATATATTTAGAAGATGAAGCAAGCAAAGTTTATGAAAAATGTCGCTTTGTTAATGGAAATGATGATGTACCAGACAATAATTTTAAACAAGCTTATTTTCCTGAAAATTGCTTTGTCTTAGAAAATGAAGTTGGAACTGCTAATGGTTGTGTCATGTCAAAAGATAAAAAAATGATTATCAATTTGCCAGGGCCACCAAAAGAGATGAAGTTTGTTGTTGATCATGTTTTAAAAGATTATTTAAGCAAATATAAACAAGATATTATTTATACTGTAGATATTTTAACTATGGGAATTGGTGAAAGCAAAGTTGATGAAATACTAGCAGATTTAATAGATCATCAAAGTGATGTAAGTATCGCATTATATGCTTCAGAAGAAACAGTAAGAATTCGTTTGGGATGTAAGGCTAGTAATCAAGAGAATGCTGATAAAAAGATGGAACCAATCAAAATTGAAATAGAAAAGGCGCTTGGTAATTTCATTATTAAAGAAAAGAATTTAAAAGAAGCATTAGCTAAGATTATGCCAACATATTTTATATATTATGATTGTGATGATTTTAAATTACGTGATGGATTTAGTTTGGGTCATGGTGCTAGAAATGATTTGATGAATATTTATATTGACACTGATAAACATCAATTAGGAACTATTATTAAAATCAAATTAGAATATCATGATCAAGTTGATTACTTTAAAGTACCATTATTAAATGATCCGACATTATCATACAATAAATTAGAATCTAAAATAATTGAACGTGTTTATTGTTTATTAACACAAAAATTAAATTAATATATTTTTAGATTGTTTAAAGATACTTATTAAATAATTTTACTATATTATTTACAAAAATTTTCTTTAATAATATTTATATGTTAAAATATTAATATATCAAAAACTATTTGTCGATGTCTATTATGTAAATAAAGCCGGAGTTCGACTGTGTGTACTATGAAATAATACAAATACTATTATGGTTATTGCTAAATGATGATAGAATAAATATATTTATTTGTAAATTCTTATTAAACTTCATTAAAGCTGTTAGGAAAAAACGGGTTATTAATCTGATCATTTGATGAAATGTAAATGTTATAGTTTTTGATGAAAACGACATAGAGAAAGATGTTATAAATTTAATTATTATATGAAATGTAAATTAATAACAAATTGCAGGTTTAG
This sequence comes from Erysipelatoclostridium sp. An15, assembly GCF_002160675.1. Lineage (NCBI taxonomy): Bacteria > Bacillati > Bacillota > Erysipelotrichia > Erysipelotrichales > Coprobacillaceae > Thomasclavelia > Erysipelatoclostridium sp. An15. The sequence continues at coordinate 21,756 of NZ_NFLA01000014.1, read as the reverse complement.
ATTTGGGAAAAATAATTAAATCTTAGTTTAAAGTAAATGAAACCTATGATAATTAGTTGTATAACTATAGATCATAGGTTTTTTATAATTTAATAGTATTAAGTTGGAATCTTAAAATAATAGTAGATAATTAGACAAGATCATTATTAAAATAATCAACATCTATTTGTTTTATTTCATATGTTTTAACAACACTTACTCCTAAATTGTATTGGATCATTAGATTGGTTAACATTTTTCCATCAACTAAAACAAGTTTAACTTGAAGTTGCTTTTTTGCATATTCTAAAGCTTCGTTAGTAAATGTAGAAGTAGTTATAAACAACCCTTTAGTACCACCTTGACCAGCGACAGCTCCTAAAAACTTTTGTATTTCTGGTCTTCCAACACTATTATTCCAACGTTTAGCTTGGACATAAATATTTCTAAATCCAAATTTATCTTCCTTTACAATTCCATCAATTCCTTCATCGTTACCATATCTAGTGCGTATTATTGATTCGGTATCAAAAGCATATCCCATTTTTTCTAATAAATCTAAGACAAGTTTTTCAAAGAAAATTGGTTCTTTAGAAAAAATTAGTTCTAATAATTCGTCACTTAAACGAGATGATATCATTTTTAGTGACATGTCAATATTTTCAAGTGGGGTGATATTCTCTTTATTAGAATTTCGCTCAGACATTTCTTTATACCGTTGAAAAAATTCAACAAAATTATCATATTTCATTAGGTATTCATCAGTTATTTTTATTCCGGATTGTAAAACTGACTTACCTTCAGGAGTGATTTTGAAAACTCCTCTTTTTATTGTTTCTAATAAACCTGCTTTGACTAAATATGTTTTAGTCCATCCTAAACGATAGTATATAATTGTTGATTTGTTATTATCTAACATTAAATTTCTATCTTCAATTGATAAATTTAATACATCAGATACTTCGCTAACAATATCTTTTAAGCGCATTTCATTATGATTATTTAAAACCTTTAGAACTTCATTGTACATTTCGTTATATTTAGGTATCATAGTAAGTCTCCTTATAATATAGTTTACTATTATTATATCTTAAAAATAAGAAGAGTTGTTATAAAATTATCACAAATTATTTATAAAATAAGAAAACCTACTAGAATTGGATTCTAGTAGGTACTATAATACTTAATTTTCAATTGGTTCAAAATCAGCAACACCATGTTTACAAAGTGGGCAAATATAATCATCTGGTAATGTATCACCTTCGTAGATATAACCACAGATTTTACATACCCATCCTTTTTTACCTTCTGTATTAGGTTTTGGTTTTACATGATCTTGATAATATGTATATGTCATTGTTTCTTTATCTGACATTACTCTAGCTTCAGTTACTTTACAAATAAACATACCATGAGAACCTAAATCAACATAATTTTCTACTTCTAATGAAATAAATGCATTAATGTAACGTGGTAAGAATGCTAGACCGTTATCTGAATGTAATGGTTTGAAATCAGCAAATTTATCTGCTGTTCTTCCGCTTTGGAAACCAAAACGTTCAAAAATACTGAATGGTGCTTCAACAGAAAGACAGTTAACATTCAACTTACCTGTTTGTTTAATTACGTGATGTGAATAGTTTTGTTTATTTATATTTACTGCAATTCGATTAGGTGAGTCACTAACTTGAGTTACTGTATTAACAATTAAACCATTATCTTTTTTACCATCATTACTTGTTACTACATATAAACCATAACCGATTTTAAACAATGCTGACATATCATGTTTGTTAGCTTTGTCATCAGATTGAGCAATATAATCACGACATAATTCATCAGCTAAATTATCTAGTGCTTCAATAGTGTCGCTTTTTACTGCTGATTTGATAGTTACTGTTGTGTCAGTAAATGTTAAATTTTTACATCCAGAAAGCATTTCTTTCATTACTTTAGCAGCTAGTGGAGACCATGTTCCATTTTCAATTAAAGCTATAGTACGTTTTTGGTAATTTCTTTCAGTTAAGTGATTGATGAATTCTTTCATGAATGGGAAAACATCAGCATTATATGTTGTAGTTGCTAAAACTAACTTTCCATAACGGAAAGCATCTTCTACAGCTTCTGCCATATCACAACGAGCTAAATCAAATACTGATACTTTTGGGCATCCTCTTTCAGTTAATTTATTAGCTAATAACTCAACAGCTTTTTTGGTATTTCCATAAACTGATGTATAAGCAATAACAATTCCTTCGCTTTCAACACTGTAAGAAGACCAGATATCATACAAATTAATATAGTATCCTAAATTTTCTTTTAATACTGGTCCATGTAAAGGACAGATGATTTCGATATCTAAACCAGCAGCTTTCTTTAATAAAGCTTGAACTTGAGCACCGTATTTACCAACAATTCCGATATAATAACGTCTAGCTTCGCAAGCCCAATCTTCTTCAACATCATTAGCACCAAATTTTCCAAAACCGTCAGCTGAAAATAAAACTTTATCTTTATTATCATAAGTTACCATAACTTCTGGCCAATGAACCATTGGTGCAAAAACAAATGTTAAAGTATGTGAACCTAAAGTTAAAGATTCACCATTTTTTACTTGTAATTTCTTTACATTAGGATCTAAATCAAAAAATTGATCCATCATTGTAAAAGTTTTAGCATTAGCAACAATAGTTGTTTCTGGATACGTTTTGATGAAATTTTGAATATTTGCAGAATGATCTGGTTCCATATGTTGTACGATTAAATAATCAGGTTTTCTATCACCTAAAACATCAGCTAAATTATCTAACCATTCATGAGTAAAATGAATATCTACAGTATCCATAACTGCAATTTTTTCATCCATAATAACATACGAATTATAAGCCATTCCATTAGGAACAACATATTGTCCCTCAAATAAATCGACCTGATGGTCATTAACACCTACATAACGAATATCCTTTGTAATTTCCATATTCAACTTCCTTTCTTTTTCCGTCAATAAAATTATAGTATATTAGTATATTTAAATCAAATAAATAATATTAGTAATTAATATTGTTTTGATTATCATTTGCAATAAGTTCAATGAACTTATTGGTCGCAACTGATTGAGTCCTTCTTTTTAAATATGCATAACCAATTGATCGTCTTGGTAAGCTGGAAATTGTTTTAACTTCATGAAGAATATTTTGATTTAAATATTCTTGAGAAAATTCTTTTATAACACAAGAAATTCCTAAGCCAGCTTTAGCAAAATCTAATAATAAGTTATGAGCACCTAATTCAATAGAAGGGTTTAATAATATTCCTTTTTTCGCAAAGAAGTTATCAATCCGGTTTCTAGTATTTGATGATTTTTCAAAAAGAATTAGTGATTTTTTCGCAAGTTCTTCAAATGTATATATATGCGGATCTTTTTGATTGGAAACAAAGATATCTTGAACTTGAAAACACTCTTTAATGATCAATGCATCATCTTTGATTGGTAGATTTAAAAAACCTAGATCGATTTGGTCTGTTTTTAATAATTCCCGTGTTTCTAAACTAGTCCGATTTATAACTTTAATTTTAACTCCGGGATATAGCTGTTTAAATTTTACAATATAATCAGTTAAGAAATATTCACTAAAAGTATCTCCAGCACCGATTGTTAATTGACCATCTTTTAACTCATGAAAATTAGATATCTGATTTTCAACGCCAGTAATAATCGCTAGTGCTTTATCGATCTGTTGATGAAGCAGCTTACCTTCTTTGGTTAAACTAACTCCTTTAGAATGCCTGATAAATAATTGGGTTTGTAATTCTTTTTCGATACTGCTGATAGTTTGCGAGACAGCAGATTGTGAAATGAATAGATTTCTAGCGGCAATGGAAAATGATAGGGTAGTAGCAGCTTCGTTAAAAATTTTATACTGTTCTAATTTGATATACATTTTAGTTCTCCTTAATAACGATGTGTTAATATTTAATGATCTACATTATTATTTTACATATTATAAATTAAAATGCCAATTTTTATAAATTTTATCTTTTTTAAAGAAAAAGCAACTACTCAATTATTTTTTAAGCATATGTGATGTTGTTGTGACAAAACTCTGTTATAATTGCGGTGTAATTAATAATATGGTGTAACTATCATTATTTAATTATTGTAGTATTAAACAAAAAATATAGTATTTATCGAAAGGAAAAAAGGAGATGAAAAAAATATTTAAGTCATTAAAAATGACAAAGTATGTAAAACAAATTGCAGTGTTTATTTTACTCTTTGCTATTTTTGCCGGTGCTGGACTTACACATGCAACACATGGCAGTAGTGGAAATGTAAAAACTTATAGCCAGGATGAAATTATTAAATCATTAGGGCAAGCAAATAATTTTGCGGTTTTTGCAAAAAATTTCACTAATAATAATCATATGGAAGGAAGCATTGCTGTAGAAAATCTATTAGGTGCTTCTAGTAATTTGGGAAATACGGATAATGTTTATATATATACCGAACAATCAGTGTTTAATATAAAAATTACCAAAACTTTAGGTGGTCAAATCACGACTGCACAGACATTTAAGATAGGGGCTTATTTAAAAAATAGTGATGGTAGTTATACTTTGATTAAAACAGTCGATATTACAACTGATTTATCAGGGAATGGATCAGCTGTTTTAGATACAACTGGATTGATACCAGGGATGGAATATTATTTCTTTGAAATTGATGATAATGGTCAACCCATTACTTCAAATACGGGAATAATTAATGGACAAGAGTATACAGTTAGTGTTACTACGTCCATAGATTCAAATGTCATTGAAACACCTTCATCTGGAGTAAGTAACGTATCATATATAGAAAATTTTTATAATGGTAATGAAGGAATTGAATTATTTCAATCAAATAATAAGGAAAAAGCTAGTGTAATTGCTGGTAAAGATAATCAATATTCATCAGTAAATAATAATCAAAATATTATTACCGGTGTAGATGGTACAAATTATAAATTAGGACCGAATGTCAATGTAAATCTAGTTAATGGACAGTTTCCAATTGATTTTGATAGTGAATTAACTAATTTAGCTAATATTTCTTCCAAACTAGCAACAACAGCTAATACAGATACAGTAAAGGTAATAAATATTAAGTTAACTGATAATGGTCAAGGAATTGATTATAGTCAAATTACTTCTGGTGGCACACAAGTTTCTAATATTAAAGATTTTAATGACTGGAATAATTATGGTTTAACTACTGACGGTAAGTTTTTAGTTATTAATGTTGATTGTACTAATGCTAGTAATAATAACAATCAGTTTTCATTAAGGGGTTGTAAAATTGATAATAATGATGCTATGAATTGGAATAAGATTGCAAATAGAGTTATTTGGAATTTTTATACTAGTGATGGCAATAATTATTCAAGTTTTGATGGAAAAATAATATATGAAGGTGGACTAGGAACTTTACTAGCACCTAAAGCTACAGTTTCATGTACTGCTTCTACAAACGGTTCTGTAATTGGTAATACTGTTGATCATCCAAGTTGTGAAATCCATCATATCAAATTATCAGAAACAACTGTTACTGAAGAAACAAATATGAGTGTTGATGTTATTAATGATCCTAGTAATATTGGCGGTTTAAAAATCAAAAAAGATGTAACAGTAAATGGCAGCGAACCATCAAAAGATAATACAAGTCTTGTAGATGGAACATATGTGTTTGATATTTATGATGAAAGTAAAACTAATCTTGTAAGATCAAATGTTGAAGTAGTTATTTCTAATGGTAAAAGTAATGAAGTAACAGTTAGTGGTTTAGAAGCAGGAACTTATCTTGTTAGTGAAAAAACTGATAATTTACCAAAGGGAATGTCATTGACTGGAAGTAATGATATTAAAGTGGTTGTTAAAGCTAATAATACAGAAGATTTACCAGTAGCTAAATTTGTAAATAATATTGATGTAGGAAGTGTAATTATTAAAAAGAATGTTACATTAAATGGTGATGTAACTAATTCTAATGAACTTGATGGTATTTACCAATTTACTTTAACTAATAAAGAGGATAGTACAATTGTCTATAATGAAGAAATAGTAATTGAAAATGGTAAGTCTAAAACAGTACAAATCGATAATATTATTCCTGGCACATACATTGTAACTGAAAATACAGAAGGTTTTATAGAAAACAATCTTTCAGTTGTTGAAAATAATCAAGAAATAACAATAAGTGCTAATAACATTAGTTCAATTCCAGTTGTTTCATTTACTAATAATAAAGATACTACTGGCAGCTTGATTATTAAAAAGAATGTTGTTGATAATGGCGAGGCCATTACAAGTAATCTTGGTGATGGTGATTATAAATTTAATATCAAAGATTCAGCTAATAATGTTATTAAACAAGTAATAGTAAATATTACTAACGGTCAAAGTGAAATAGTAACTGTCGATGGATTAAAGCCAGGAACTTATACAGTTGAAGAGGTAGATATTCCTGATAATATGAAATTATTAACTGCTAATAATGTTCAGGTTATTGTATCACCAAATGATATAAATGGCATTCAAACAGCAGAGTTTACTAATAGTATTGTAAGAGGAAGTTTAGATATTACTAAAAAGGTTACTGTAAATGAAAAATCTGCAGTAGGTAGTACTTTAGCTGATGGAACATATCAATTTGCAGTAAAAAATGGTGATAATGATATTATTGCGACAAAAGAAATAACCATTACTAATGGTAATAGCAATACAGTAAGAGTTGAAGGGTTATTACCAGGAACATATACTATTGAAGAAATTGGTTCTACTAATGAAGATGCCAAATTATTAAGTTCAAAAAATACGAAAATAAAAATAACTGCCAATAATGTTACAACAATCCAAACTGCTGAGTTTACTAACAATGTCGAAATTAAAACAGGAAGCTTAAAAATTGAAAAAAATGTAACTTATAATGGTAAACAAACATCTTCAACAAAAGCAGATGGCTTATATACATTTGTAGTAAAAGATGCTTCTAATACAACGGTAGCTACTAGAAGCATTAAGATTACTAATGGTCAAAGTAATAATGTAATCGTAGAAAATTTAAAACCAGGGATTTATACAGTTGAAGAAATACCAAATAACGATGCTACTTTAGTAGATAGTAAAAATACTAAAGTAGAAGTTAAAGCAAATAATACAACTGATATCCCTTCAGCAGTATTTACTAATAATGTAACCGAAGGAAAATTAAAAATTACTAAACATGTTTTAGTAAACCAAGAAAAAACAACTACAACAAAAGCCGATGGTACTTATAAATTTGCAATAAAAGATAGCACTGGTAATCTTGTAACCACTAAAGAAATTACTATTGAAGATGGAAAATCTAATAGTGTTACAGTATCAGGATTAAAACCGGGAACTTATACAATTGAAGAAGTTGAAAACAATGGTTTACAGTTAATCGATGTTACTAGTAGTGGTAGTGTAAATGAAAATACTGCAACAATTGTGATTGATGAAAATACTAGTGGTGATATCCAAATTGAAACCGTAGATTTTACTAATAATAAAAATCTTGGTAGTTTAAAAATTACTAAAAATGTTTTAGTTAATGGAGAGACAACGACAACTGATATAGCAGATGGTACTTATAATTTTAAAGTAACTGGACCAAATGATTATAGTAAAGAAGTAAGTATTAAAATTAAAGATGGCGTTAGTAATAATGTAGTATTAACTGATTTAGAGCCAGGTGAATATGCAATTGAAGAAATCAATCTACCTGATGACATGACTTTAGTACTTAATGAAAGTGAATCCTTTGTTAAAAATGTTTATGTTGCTGGTGGTAAGGATGCTGAGGTTTCGCTAGTATCTTTTACCAATAATAAGATTGTTACTGGTAGTTTAGAAATTACTAAAGATGTAACAATTAATGGTAATGATCCTGAAAGTAGTCAGTTAGTAGATGGGGTATATTCATTTACTATTATAGGGCCTAATGGTTATCAAGAAGTTAAAACAATTGAAATACTAGATGGCAAAGCATTAAATAGTATTAAATTAACAGATTTACAGTTAGGAACTTATACAATTACTGAAAATAGTGAAGGTTTATCTGATCGAAATATCTCAATAACTCAAGGTGGTCAAGGAATTGTAATTGAACTTAATTTAGATAATTATAATGATGCTAATATTGCTAAATTTATTAATAATCTAACCCTTGAAGATACTGCTTTAACAATCAAAAAAGATATTGATGAAAATACTAATCAATATGAAGAAGCGGTTAATAAGCTTTATACATTTAAAATAACTAATAAGAAGATACCTGATGGAAGTAGTTATGTTGCTAATGACGGTATAACAACGATAACATTTAATAATGGTGAGGCAGTATTAACTCTTAAAGGTGAAAGTGAGATAACATTTACAAGTTTACCAGCCGGTAAATATATAGTTGAAGAAACAGAAGCAACGGTAGAAGGTTATCGTTTAACTACTGATTATCAAGATGATAGTGGCGATGAAGATGACCAGTTAATAGAGCTTACAAATGGACAGGTTAATATGATTACAATTACTAACTCATATGAATACTATAACCAAACTGGATCAATGTCGATTACTAAAATTCTAAAAAACTATAATCAAACTTTAAATGGTGGTACTTTTGTATTTGATGTTACTAGTACTAAAGTAAATAGCAGTGGTGAAACAATAGAAATTTATAATGGTGTTATAGGTATGGTTGTCAATAATAGTGGCACTTTTACTACTAATCGTTTAACCGATTTACCAATTGAACCTGGTATAACATATACAGTTAAAGAAATTTATAGCGGTAGTGCTTATCGACCAGTCCAGGATACTGTTGTTATCTCATTAAATACAATGGAAGATATCGAAGCTTATAAAATTGCTAATGGTGAAATTGTTTTAACAGCAGCATTTGAAAATGATTATGATGGTACTACAACTGGTGGTGGCGGTGTTATCAATATTTATGGCGTAGAATCAGTTGAACAGATTTTTTATAGAAATAGAGGTACAGATCAATGATTAAAAAGATTTTAAAAAAGAAAACTAGTTTAGCGATTCTTACGTTACTTGTAATAATGATTTTTGGAATTACCATTAATCAATCATTAGCATATTTTACCGCTTATTGTGATGCTTGGGGTAGTAAAACACTTTCATTAAGCAGAACTACTGAATTAAACGAGGACATAGTTGATAACAACAAAGAAATTTCAATCAAGAACACTAGTGAAGCTATTGATATTTATACTAGAGTTAAAATATTTTTTGCAGATGATCCTCGTTTAACAGTATCTGTTGAAGATTTAGGAACAGATAATTACTGGTCTTACAATGAAAGTGATGAATATTGGTATTATACTAAACCATTATCTCCACAAGAATCAACTGAGATATTAAAAGCTAATGTTGAAGCTGAAATTGAAGAAGGTATGACTAGTTCTTTAGAAGTTATTGTTATTCATGAATATGTTACTGCTCTTTATAATGAAGATGGCAGTGGCAATATGGATTTAAGCTGGGAATATGGATTGCAGGGAGGTAATGAGTAATGAAATTAATCAAAAAACTCACCTCATCAACTAGAATGATAAAAGTATTAATTGTAGTTTGTTTAGTTGTAATTGTATTTAGTGGTGTTAATTTTACAAGAGCGATGTTGACATATTATAGTGACAGCTATGTTTCTGGAACTGAAATGTATCAAATTGGGGTATCTTTAATTGAAAATGATGTTGAAGTATCTCGTTATGATGATGATCAAGTTACATTATTTATTCCAGAAATTCCTGAAAACGATTTACAGTTAGGGAAAACATATAAAGAAGAGCTTAAGGTTAAAAACTGTGGTGGTAATTTAAGTGATCAAAATGCTGGAATTGATCAATATGTTCGAGTTATTGTTCATAAACGCTGGTTAAAAGTAGATGAAGATGGTAGCGTTAGTGAACTGGCAGATACAACATTAAATCCTGATTTTATTGATTTAAATTTTGTTAATATCAATGATGATTACTGGATTGAAGATACTAGTCAAGCTACTAAAGAACAGCGAGTTTTCTATTATCATCATATTTTAAAAGCCAATGAAGAAAGTGAGTTATTCGCTAATACAATTAGAATCGATCCAGCGATAGTTAAAGAAGTTAAAACTGAAACAACAGAAGCAGATGATGGAACAATTATAACAACTTATCTATATGATGATTATAAATTTGAAATATATGTAGAAGTTGATGCTGTTCAAACTCATAATGCAAAAGATGCAATTTTAAGTGCCTGGGGTGTTGACGTTACGATCAATGAAGATAAAACATTATCTTTAGGAGGTGGTAAATAATGAAAATCACTAAATTATTATTATCAATGATCTTAGTTATTTCTATCTTTGTTAACACTGTTACTGGTGTAAATGGTGAGGACTATGTTACTGATGGCTGGTATGTTGAATTTAAAGATCAAGAGATGATCCAAAACTTTAGCCAAGAAGATATTGATGAAGTTGGTAAAGATTTACAGCCAGGAGATACCTGGACAATTCGTTTGCAGGTTATCAATACAACTGGAAATGAAGACTGGTATATGACTAATGAAGTTTTAAAAACTTATGAAACTAAACGAGATGATGGCAGAGATCAAAATCCTGGTTTAACTAATGCTGATAATGGTGGTTATACTTATAAGTTATATTATTATGATAATGAAAACTGGATGAATGAAACTAATGCAAGAGTGATTTATGATAGTGAATTAGTTGGTGGTGATCAAACCGATGGATTACATCAAGCTACAAGTGCTTTAGAAAATTATTTCTATTTAGATAGTTTTGCACCTGGTGAATCAGGTTTACTAGTATTAGAGATTACCCTTGATGGTGAAACGTTAAATAATGATTATCAAAATACCTCAGCTGTTGTTCAGATGAATTTTGCCTGTGAAGATCGTAATATTACAAATGATGAACCGATTACTTCTAGTGTTACAGCAACAACTAAAACAGGTGATGATAGTAATCCACTATTTTATGGTGTAATGACAGGAGTATCGTTTGTCTTGTTAATGGGTTTACTGTATTTATATCATCAACAAAAAAATGAAAGGGGAAGTAAAAACAATGGTTAAAAAATCATTACATGGATTAATAATTGCTTTAATGCTTACTTTCTCGATTTCTAAAATAAATGCTGTTGAATTATATAATTATCAAGTTACAATTTATGCTGGCAGTTATGGTTTATTTAATAGCGTTGATGCAGTAATAATTGATTCTAGTGACACTAATTCATCCCCAAATATTATGTTAAGTGAAGATCAAAGACAATTGGTAGTTACAAATCTAAAAGCAAATGATCGTATTGCTATTGAAACAAGCCAAATAACTGTAACAAATGAAAAATATTATGCTAAAGGAATCAAAACTGGTGGGCGTGATAATGAAAATGAATATATTCAAAGATGGTATTCGGTAACTAAAGATAATAACTATGTTGTTGCTTATGGTATTCCAGGTGATCAAATTGAATATACAACTTATTATGTAGATCAAGATGGTAATCAGCTAAAGGACCCAGAAACATATTATGGAACAATTGGTGAATACACGATTGCAGGTTATAAATATGTTGATGGTTATTTACCACAAGCCTATAATTTAGGAAAAACTTTAACTGATAATGCTAGTGAAAATATTTATACGTTTGTTTATAGTCCGATTTCAAGTTTAACAAGTGAAAATGGTGAAGTTACCGTTATTCCAGGAACAAGTGTTACTGATGATAATGAAACTAGTAATCAAAACTCACAGCCAATAAATGAAGATAATGAAGTAACTAATCAAGAAGATCAAACTTTAAATCAAGAAGTATCTGAGCCTGAAGAAATTATTGATTTAGATGAGGAACAAACTCCATTAGCTGGTAATGAAAGTCAAGAAGCTGCTAATCAGACAATTAGTTATACAACTATTGGTGCAGGAATAGTATTTTTAATAGTTATAATAATTGCTTTATTATATCGTAAGAGAAAAGCTGGTAATTATGAATAAAAAGATTTTTAAGACTAATAACTCTAATCGAAAGATTAGAGTTTTACCATTTATATTGTCAAAGGTTACTACTTTAATGATTGTAATAATAATTATAATAAATATGATTATATTTGTTCCTCCAATTTTTAGCTATCAGGTTTTTGATGTTATTAGTGGTTCGATGGAACCAGCAATTAAAGTTAATAGTTTAATTTATGTTCAAGAAACAAAACCGCAGGATTTAGTAGCAGGTGATATAATTACTTATACAAGTAATAAAGGTATTATCACTCATCGTGTTGTAAGAAATGATATTAATGCTCAAGAGATAATTACTAAAGGTGATAATAATGTTCAGGTTGATTTACAACCGGTGGCTTATCGTAATATTATTGGTAAGGTATTTTTTACAATACCATATTTAGGATATTATGTTAGTTTTATAAGTAGTTTGTTTGGTAAGATTTTAGTAATTATAATTGTTGTTTTTTGTTTTATTATAAGAGAAATAGTTAAATGATATTTTTAATAAAATAATTTTTAGATTGAAAGAGTTTGTTATTGTAATAGCTAGTAACACATACATAAGCATTACTTATATCATAAATATGATATATTAATTTTACTAATAGCTAAGACTATAATATAATTAGTTAGTAAAGTAGATAAACTCTTAGATTATGATTAATTTTTAATGCAATTTATTTGTTTATTGTATATAATGTAAGAGTAAATAAGAGAGGTGTGAATTTAATGGCTGGAGTAGTCGTAGTTGGAAGTATGTGGGGCGATGAAGGTAAAGGAAAAGTAACTGATTACCTTGCCCAAAAAGCTGATGTAGTAGTTCGTTATGCTGGTGGAAATAATGCTGGACATACGATTGTTTATGATGGAAAGAAATTTGCATTGAAATTGATTCCTTCAGGTATTTTTAGTGGCCATGAAGTAATTATGGCTAATGGAATGGTTGTTAATCCAAAAGCATTTTTAGAAGAAGTTAAGTATTTAAATGATGCGGGAATTGATACAAGCAAAATTAAAGTAAGTGATCGTTGTCATGTTATTTTACCATATCATTTAGAAATTGATGCTATTCAAGAAGAGCGTAAAGGTGCTAATAGTATTGGAACAACTAAAAAAGGAATTGGGCCTTGTTATACTGATAAATATAGCCGTATTGGTATTAGAATGGGTGAGTTTATTGATGAAGAATTATTCTTAGAAAGATTAAAAGAAACTTTCCCAATGAAATTATTAGAATATCCTGAATTAGAAGGTAAATTTACAGTAGAAAGTATTTATAATGAATATAAAGAATATGCCAAAGAAATTAAACCTTTAGTATGTGATACAGGAATGTTATTAGATCAATATTTACAAGAAGATAAAAAAGTATTATTTGAAGGTGCTCAAGGAGCAATGTTAGATATTGATTATGGTACATATCCTTTCGTAACAAGTTCACATCCAGGTGCTAATGGTGTAAGTGAAGGAACAGGAATTGGACCTTTATATATTAAAGAAGCAATTGGTATCATTAAATCATATACAACTAGAGTAGGTGCTGGACCTTTCCCAACTGAATTACATGATGAAATTGGAGATTTAATTCGTGAAAGAGGTCATGAATATGGTACCGTTACTAAGCGTGCTAGAAGAACTGGATGGTTTGATGCTGTTGTAGTTAATCAATCTAGAAGAATGTCATCTTTGACAGGGATTAGTTTGATGTTATTAGATGTTTTAAGTGGTTTTGAAACTTTAAAGATTTGTACTGCTTATAAATATAAAGGTGAAATTATTCATGGATTACCTTCAACTATTAAAGGTATTGAAGAAGTAGAACCTGTTTATGAAGAAATGCCAGGATGGGAAGAAGATATTACTAATGTAAAATCTTTTGATGAATTACCTGTTAATTGTCAAAATTATATTAGAAGAATTGAAGAATTAATTCATTGTCCAATTGTAATGTTCTCAGTTGGTCCTGATCGTGAACAAACAGTAGTATTAAAAGATATTAAATTTTAAGGAGGTTAGTGTGTGAAAAGAGAGTTAGTTATTGTTATTGACTTTGGTGGACAATACAATCAATTAGTAGCTCGAAGAGTTCGTGAATGTAATGTTTATTGTGAAATTTATTCATATAAAACTGATTTAGAAACAATAAAAAAAATGAACCCTAAAGGTATCATTTTAACTGGTGGTCCTAATAGTTGTTATTTAGAAGATTCTCCTACATATCAAAAAGAATTATTTGAATTAGGTATTCCAGTACTTGGATTATGCTATGGTGCTCAGTTAATGCAACATGTTTTAGGTGGTAAAGTAGAACGTGCTGATGTAAGAGAGTATGGTAAATCTAATCTTATTATTAGCAAACCTGAATCTAAATTATTTAAAGATGTGCCAAAAGAAAGTATTTGCTGGATGAGTCATTTTGATTATATTTCGAAGATTGCTCCAGGTTTTGAAATTACATCTTATACTAAAGATTGTCCAGTGGCATCTTGTGAAAATGAAGAGCAAAAATTATATGCAATTCAATTCCATCCAGAAGTATTACATACTGAATATGGTAAAAATATTTTATCTAATTTCGTAATGGATGTATGTAACTGTTCTGGTGATTGGCGTATGGATTCATTTGTTGAAGAACAAATTAAAGCAATTAGAGAAAAAGTTGGAAATGGTAAAGTATTATGTGCTTTATCTGGTGGGGTTGATTCATCAGTTGCTGCAGTTTTACTTTCAAAAGCAATTGGTAATCAATTAACTTGTGTATTTGTTGATCATGGGTTACTTCGTAAAAATGAAGGTGATGAAGTTGAAGCGGTATTTGGTCCTGAAGGACATTATGAATTAAACTTCATTAGAGTAAATGCGCAACAAAGATATTATAATAAATTAAAAGGAGTAACTGAACCAGAAGCTAAACGTAAAATCATTGGTGAAGAATTTATTCGTGTTTTTGAAGAAGAAGCGAAAAAAATCGGTGCTGTTGATTTCTTAGTTCAAGGAACTATCTATCCAGATGTTGTTGAAAGTGGATTAGGTGGAGAATCTGCAGTTATTAAATCTCATCATAATGTTGGTGGTTTACCAGATGCTGTTGATTTTAAAGAAATCATTGAACCATTACGTGATTTATTCAAAGATGAAGTACGTAAAGTTGGTTTAGAACTTGGAATTCCTGAATACTTAGTATTTAGACAACCATTCCCTGGACCAGGTTTAGGTATCAGAATTATTGGTGAGGTTACTGAAGAAAAAGTTGAAATTGTTCAGGATGCTGATGCAATCTATCGTGAAGAAATTGCAAATGCCGGTCTTGATAAAACAATTGGTCAATACTTTGCAGCTCTTACAAATATGCGTTCAGTAGGGGTTATGGGTGATGAAAGAACATATGATTATGCAATTGCTTTACGTGCAGTAAACACAATTGATTTCATGACAGCTGAAGCTGCTCAAATCCCATATGAAGTATTAAATAAAGTTATGTCTCGAATCATTAATGAAGTTCGTGGGGTAAACAGAGTAATGTATGATATTACTTCAAAACCACCAGGAACAATTGAGTTCGAATAGTGTACAATAACAAATTACGCCCTTAAATAGGGCGTTTTTTTGATGTTTTATTTATGATGAGTACATTTTGAGTACATTTGAATTGTAGTATACTACTCTGTAGGAGTTGTGTATTCCTTGTTTTTTATTACATTTTGTTCTTTTTTATAACGTTTTGTAAGTATTCTAATTGCTTCTTGGATTGTTCTTCTAAAGACAATTCAGGAAGCTTTTCTTTTGTCAATTTTAATTGATAACTCTCTTTTAGTGCCTGTTTTTGATTCTGATAATAACTATCATCCGTAAAGTAATTTAAATGCTTTTCATAGATGTCATGAACTTTCCATATAACATCGCATAAAGTTTCATTATCGCTATACGGATCAGTAGCAAATACTGTTAGACGTGCATAAGCACGATCGTTCTCGGTTTCCGTATCCTGTTCAGCTCTTCTATGTATTTCTACATCAAATCCAAATTCATTCGTTTCAAATAATTCAAACAATACATCTATGACATCATCCATAGAAGTAATTCTTTGTTTGTTATAAGATACCTCGCAAAGCCAATCTAAAGATACATTACATCTATTAGCAATCGTAACAAGGATATCCATGGTTGGTGTATTCTTATTATTTTCGTAAGCAGATACGGAAGGTTGAGGTATTTCCAATAATTCAGCAAACTCCTTTTGTGTCATATTCATATCTTTTCTTAATTGTTGTAGTCTTGTACCAAAACTCATATCTATTTCCACCTTTTTTTATTTTATTATATCATGATTTCATATAAAAATAAGCAAATATTAAAAATATAAGTAAATTATATAAATATATGAAATAAATATTGACAATTCTTACAATACTCTCTAAAATATGAAATATAAGAATTTCATATAAATATATAAAATGATAATCACATTAAAGAGGCAGAAAAGAGATTTACATAGAAAGTGTGGTGATTATCAATGGAAAAGAAAGTCTTATTAAGTGCAAGTGATATTGCTGAGATTCTAGGTGTATCTAAAAGCAAGGCATATAAGATTATTAAAGAAGGCAATGAAAACTTGCAAAAGATGCATAAGCTAACGATTGCTGGAAAACTGCCCGTAGAATACTTCAATGATATATTCTATTCCAGTAAGAACAACGGTTAATTAGAAAGGAGAGATGAATTATGGCGGTACCTAAGAAAAATCCAGTAACAAATAAATGGGATATACAAATTCGTTATAAAGATTCATTTGGCAATAGTAAAAAAACTACTCGCCGAGGATTTAATACGAAGAAAGAAGCAGAGCAAGCTGCTCTAGATTTTAGACTTCAACAAGAGATGAATTTTAATATGAAATTTTCTGAATTTGTTGAGATTTATATGGAAGATGCTAGTCATCGATTGAAATTGAATACGATGAAAACAAAGAAAATTACAATAAATAAAAAGTTATTACCTTATTTTGGAAATATGAAGATGAATGAAATTACGCCTGCAACTATACGTAAATGGCAAAATGAAATGATAAAGAAGGATTATAAACCTACTTATTTAAAGACCATGAACAATCAATTAAGTGCTATTTTTAACTATGCAGTACAATTTCATGGCTTAAAGGATAATCCTTGTAAAAAAGCTGGTAGTATGGGGAAAAGTCATTCTGAAGAAATGAAATTTTGGACTAAGGATGAATTTACTCAGTTTGCTGATCAATTAATGAACAAACAGGTTTCTTATACTATATTTAAGATTTTCTTTTGGACAGGAATGAGATTGGGGGAGTTATTAGCATTAACTCCTTCTGATATTGATTTTGATAAGAAATGTATCATAGTCAATAAATCCTATCAATTCTTAGATGGGGAAGATATCATTACTGATCCGAAAACTCCTAAGAGTAAACGAGAAATTACTGTTCCTGATTTTTTACTGAAAGATATAAAAGCATATATGGATTCGCTGTATAATCCAGATCCTCATAAGAGATTATTTAGAGTTACCAAGTCATTTTTGGAAAAAGAAATAGCTAGAGGAGCCAAAGCGGCTGGACTTGAACAAATTCGTATTCATGATTTACGCCATTCTCATGTAGCACTTCTTATTGAAATGGGATTTCCTATTTTAGCTATTTCTAATCGCTTGGGACATGAGAAAATTCAAACGACATTACAAACATACGGACATTTATATCCAAATAAACAACAATTAATTGCTGATAAATTAAATGAAAAGTTTGGGGAGGAATCATAAAATGCCAGGATTAAATAAAAATAGAAAAAGACCTATTACACTTGCGTTTCGTGTATCACAAGCCGAAGCCAATCACATCAATGAAAGAATTAAAATTAGTGGACTTCCAAGGGGAAAATACTTCATTCAAACATTTCAAAAGCAGAAAATATATGTATCACTTGGAAAGTTTGAAAGCGATCGTTTAAGTTTAGAATTCAAACGTCTAAGAAATTTACTAGAAAACATGGAAGATCATGAAGATATTAACGATGCTTTAAATGAATGCAAAACATTATTAGAAGAATTGAAACCATTTTTCCCTTTGCCTGAAAAACAAGAAAAAGAAGAAGAGCCTATTGAGTTTGATGACTTCTTTATGGATGAAGAAATTATATAGAGGTTTGCATGTTTATTGTCCAAGCTGCAAATAACTATATCTATTTAGGCTTTTCAGTTTTTCCACTAAAGGAAAATACAAAAGATGGTCAAGTGGTCTCTTCTTGGATTAATGAAGCTACAAGAGATAAAGAACAAGTAGCTTTATGGTGGCATAAAAATCCAAACTATAATTTAGGAGTAAAAACAGGGAATGGCTATATAGTCATTGATGTTGATAACAAAAATGGTAAAAATGGTAATAAAGTGATTGAAAAATTTTTAGATGAATTTCCCAAAACTAGAATTGTAAGAACACCGAATGATGGTATACACATTTATTATAAAGTTGATAGGGAAATTCGATGCAAAGTAAATTTATATGAAGGAATAGATATAAGAGGAGATGGAGGTTATGTTGTAGGAGTAGGGAGTGTCATTAATGGAAAAGAATACAAGATGGATGGTGGAGCCCGTATTGCTGAAGCTAATGAAGCAGTTTATCGCTTCTTGGAAGGTGGATATAAATTAGAGAAAGAATACGGACACGAAGATACCCAATCTAGTGATTATATTTATGAAGGAGAAAGAAATGATCGTATCTTTAAAGAAGCTACAGCATTAAAAGCTAAAGGTTTGAATTATCTTTCTATAGTTGCGGCAATGAAGGAAGAAAACCAACTAAAATGCATTCCACCATTAGATGAAAAGGAAGTGTTAACGATATGCTCCAGTGTTGAGAAACGATTTGCTTGTAGAGATAAATCCTTGAATCGACATCCTGATGATGAAATCAGTACAGTTTTAAAATCTGTCGATGAAATTAAACAACAGGAAATGGAATGGGTTATTGAAGGATTGATACCAAAAAATCAAATTACAATCCTAGCTGGTGATGGTGGTGTAGGAAAAACTTCAGTGTGGGCGCATATTGCCGCAAGGCTTAGCACAGGGCAACCATTATTCTTTGAAAAAGAAACAGGCCGTAAACCAATGAATATTGTTTATTTTTCTGGAGAAGATCCAACTGATGTTGTTCTTAAGAAAAAAATTCTTGAGAGTGAAGGAGATATGAAAAGAATCCGTACAATTGAATTGGGCGATGAACGCTTAAGTCATGTACGTTTTGGTAGTCGTTTTCTCGAAAATATCATTCAAGATAATCGACCAGATGTTATCATCTTTGATCCTTTACAAAGTTTTCTTCCGGCACATACAAATATGTCTGCACGTAATCAGATGCGTGATGCATTAGGAAACTTATTATACCTAGGCAGAAAATATCAAGTTAGTTTTCTCGTTACTTGTCATACAAATAAGAAACCAAATGCTGGACCAAGAGAAAGGGCAGCAGATAGTGCTGATATATGGGATATTGCAAGAAGCTTCATCTTTGTCGGTGTGTTGAAAGATGATCTACGCTATCTATCAAATGAAAAAAACAATTATGCAGAACTTCAAAAAACATATCTCTTTAGTGTTGGGAAAAATAAAATTGAATTTAAGGGAGTTAGTGATAAAAGAGATTTTGATTTTCAAAATGAGAAGTTGAAAAATCAACGTAATGAGTCTTCGTTGTCATTAGCTAAAGAAGATATCCTAAGTCTATTAAAGAATGGAGAGCAACGAAGTAAGGACATTGAAAATGTATTAAGAGGAGTTGGATATACACCAAGTGTCATAGACCGTGCTCGACGAGAATTAAGAAAAGAGAAACTGATTGATTTTAGAAAAGATGGATCAAATAGAGATGGTGATAAACAAGAAACGATTTATTATCTAACAGAAAATTGTTAGCAAACAGTAAGTAAACTATAAAAATACAATTTGCTTATCCTAAGATAAATAAAGGGA
Source organism: Erysipelatoclostridium sp. An15 (assembly GCF_002160675.1). Classification (NCBI taxonomy): domain Bacteria; kingdom Bacillati; phylum Bacillota; class Erysipelotrichia; order Erysipelotrichales; family Coprobacillaceae; genus Thomasclavelia; species Erysipelatoclostridium sp. An15. The sequence continues at coordinate 1,682 of NZ_NFLA01000014.1, read as the reverse complement.
TTAATGAGCAAAATAGCAAAATGGATGAAACATCACGAACCATAAATTTTTGTAGAGAATTACGAAGGTCACGTATTTTAATGAAATTTGCTATTTTGCTTCAAATGTCCTTGTAAATAAGAGCTTTAAGCAAAATGAAATATGCAAATTTGCTATGCAATTTGCTGGAGCATAATTAGTGAATTAAAGGTATTTAAAATTCACGATATATGTATTAGCAAGCAACGTATTTTGTCCCCAAAATACAATCAAGTTGGACGGTGCCAACAACGAAAGGATGTGGAATAATGAAACGAAATCATGAAATCAAGATTCGATTTAACGAAAAAGAATTTGAACAGCTGACGGAAAAAGTTCGTAAATCAAAACTCAGCAGAGAGAAGTTTATTCGTCAATGTATTTTGAAAAAATCAGTCAAAGAACCACCTCATTTGGATTATTATAAGTTATTAAATGAGTTCAATCATATAGGAAATAATCTCAATCAAATCGCTAAATCTTTAAATAGTAGACAGGATAATTCATCATTTCTTGTTGAGGTTACGATTGAAGAATTAAGAAATATGATTAAAAATTTGGATGAAAAGGTAAGGGGTGATTAAAGCAGTAACTGCAATTTGGGCGATAAGAGATCGTTTGGATAATGCCATTAAGTATGTAGAAGATGATGAAAAGACAATTGAAAAAGCCTTTGACTATATCAGCAATGATGAGAAAACAGATGGCCAAAAATATGCAACTTATCTCAATTGTGATGCATTTCAACCACAAAAATCTATGAGCACTACAAAGAAAATGTTCGATGATACAAAACCAATTGTTGCATATCATGGTTACCAGTCTTTCAAAATTGGAGAGGTGACTGCTGATGTTGCACACGAAATTGGTGTAAGGTTAGCTCAGGAATTATATGCAGATCGATTTGAAGTTATCGTTGCTACACACCTAGATAAGAAGCATGTTCATAATCATATTCTCTTAAACTCAACATCATTTGTTGATGGGAAACGCTTCTGTAATACGAAAAAAGATTACAGAAAAATGCAGGAAACCTCTGATAAATTATGCTTGGAATATGGTTTATTTGTCATTAAAAATCCTCAGTACAAGTCAAAAAAAGTCAACTATCATGTATTAAATTCTTATATGAAGGACATCAAAAAAGATATGGATATTCTAGTTGAACAAAGTAGTTTTGTGGATGTGTTTTGGGATAACATGAAGAAAAAAGGATATGCTCTCGAAAGAATTGGAGAAGAATATGCCATTTATCATCCGTATTATTCAGAACCAATCTTTCTAAAAACGTTAGGGGAACAATACCATTATGAAAATATTGAAGACAGATTAATCGATAAAAGAATACTTCCACAAGAAACTGAACATACAAAAAGTTATTATCAGTGCAAAGAATATTATAAAAAGTATAAGAAAAAACAACTCACTGGACCTGCAGGAATAAGAGTAGCTTATCTTATTTCATTAAATGTTTTACCAACTCGTAAACAAAAATTATCAAAGGAAGCAAGGCAAGCATTAAGAAAACTGGATATGTTTGTGAAAGAAATTGAATTGTTATATCATAACAAAATTGAAGATATAAACCAATTGGATGACTATCAACAAGTAAAACAGAATGAATTAGATAAACTAATCAAAGAAAGAAAATACTGTTATTATCG
>NZ_NFLA01000013.1:0-61192 GCF_002160675.1 Erysipelatoclostridium sp. An15 | reverse complement strand
CAATATAATTCACTCCTTTACAGGAAAGAATTATATCAAAAAAGATTACCCTGATTAATGCAAAGTGTAACCACTTATCTGCAACAATTTGGGTAATCTTATTTTAACTTTTATATGTCTGCACCATGCCGGTGTAGTTCAATGGCAGAACGCATGAATGGTAATCATGAAATTCAAGTTCGATTCTTGGCTCCGGCACCATTTTAAAGTTAATTGATAGAGCATTTATTTTCTAACGTTATTAAAAGACTACAATATTTGTAGTCTTTTAAATCATTTATAGGGTTTAAAATCAAAATTAAAGCCAGTATATTTAAAATGCTTTAGATTTAAATATTGTTCAATATCTCTTGAGGCTTTTAATGAAATATCATTGATACGATATATTTTACCATTATGTTTAACTAGTGGAGTAATATATCTTTTTTTAACATCGATATTAATACAATACTTATCTTTTTGAAAAGAATTGCTGCCATAAAATGAAATCGTTTTTTGAAATCTAATAAAATTATTTTTAAGATAATCATCTTTACAATTTAAAATCTTCTCGATTATTTTTCTTTCTGAAAGCGTATAAAGATCATCGATAGTTAAATAGTCACTAAAATTCATTGATTTTATTATATCTGCTATAAACTGCATTGCTGTTCGATCTTTATCACTTATCCATTGAGGCCATAATTTACAAACAGTATCTATGTATTTTTCGGCAACTTTTAAATCAGTAAATCCTAACTCAATTATATTATCTTCATTAACAAGTATTTCAATATTTTGATAGATTTCCTTAATTGTATCTAATTGCCAAATCCGGTAAAAACTAAGACCGCTAGAAAAATTATACTCAAAGCGATCTGCACTTAATCTAGGAGTATCATTATCAGCAATTGGATATATATGATAATCAATAACATCTTCAATTTTAATATTATCTTTTTTTAATAATGTGCAGATTTCTTTTGAATTTGAAATCATTAGCGCTGTTTTTTCTTCAGTTGCCTCTTGTACTAGCGTATCACCGTATAAAAAATCAATACAATGTTTAAAAGCCGGAGTAGCAATATCGTGGAATAAGCCAGCTAAAGTTTGTTTTTTATCATGAGTAAAATGCCAGATAATTAATGCTACTGCTACACTATGGTCAAGGGTTGAATACCAGTATTGGATATTAAAAAGTTTACAATAATCTAAACCGCAGTTCATGCTAATATGCTTCAATCTTTGCATTGGCAGTGTATCGATGTAATCAACTAACCAATCTGGAAATTCTGGTGATAAGATTTTAAAATATTCTTTGATTTCAGGATGCAAATTATTTATATAGTTGTTCATTAATATACTCCGTTTATATAATTGAAAAAAATCTCGTAACGAGATTTTAATCAGCTTTTATTAAATTATAAATTGCATTGCAATAAATTTCAGTTGCTTTAAGTAACGAATCAATTTTAATATTTTCATTATTTCCATGAATAAAATTATCTTCACCTTCAAATTCAGCGCCGAAAGCAACACAGTTTGGCATTGATTTAGCATAAGTTCCGCCACCAATTGCTTGTGGTTTAGAATTAGTATCACCTGAAACATCAACATATGCTTGATGTAGGGTAGAAACTAATTTAGATTTAGGATCAATATATAAAGCTTTACCAATATCATGATTTTCGTTTAATTGATAATTACTGCAGGCTGTTTGGAATTTTTCAATCATCTTATCAAAATCCATATCATGAGGACAACGTAAATCTAAAGTTATTTTTAAATTTTCTTTGCAATAAGAAATAACACCAAGATTCATAGTTAAAGGTCCCATAGCCCCATTAAAATCAATTCCTAATTTTTTACCATGGTAATCATCAAGATATTCCAATACAAAATCAACTACTTTATTATCAACTACAGTAGCTAAATATTTGCATAAATAAACTACAGCATTAATACCTTCTTCAGGGGTACTAGCATGAGCTGATTTTCCTTTTAAAACCAGTTTAGTATGATTTCCTTCTTCTTCGATAGTTCCAGTTAAATTATTACTATTTAGAAATTTTTGGAAAGAATCAACATATTGTTTATGATTTCCTTCGATTATTGCTTCACAAGTTTCTGGAACAATATTAGGTCGTGATCCTGCACATAGATAAATTAAACCATTTTTTTCAACATTACCAGTTATCTCAAAACTGCAACCAGCTTTTTCACCATAAACAACTGGGAAACCAGCATCAGGGGTAAATCCCATTGTTGGATAAGGCATTTTAGTAAAATAATATTTGACACAGCTGCTACCTAATTCTTCGTTACATCCAAAAATAACTCTAGTTTTCATTTTAGTTGGAATGTTTAATGAGTTAACAATTTTAGCAGCATAGTAACTAGCAATTAAAGGTCCTTTATCATCAGCTACACCACGGCCATATAATTTACCATCTTTAATAACTACTTCAAAAGGATTAGTATCCCAACCAGCTTCATTTACTGGAACAACATCCAGGTGTCCTAAAATTCCTAGAGTTTCTTCACCACTACCAATATCAATATGACCCGCATGTCCATCTACATCTTGAACTTCAAAACCGTCACGGCGTCCAATTTCTAACATGGCATCGAGCGCTTTACGATTGGCAGCACCATAAGGTGCAAATAAAGCAACCGTGCTATCATCTTGCATTGAAGGAATAGCACATAAATCTTTTATATCTTGAAGCATTTGATCTTTTATTTTTAGTACTTCCGATTTAAAATCTATCATTATAATCACCTCGAAAATAATTATAACACTATTAGTTGTATTTTTTAAACAATTTTAATAATAATAGTGTTATGATATAGTAAATAATTAGGAGGTAGAGCATGAAAAATGTAAGATTTCACATAACTGTAAAAGGTATTGTCGTATTAGATAATAAGATTTTATTATTAAAAAGAGTTAAACCATCAACAGATGGACTAGGTTTTTGGGAATTGCCTGGAGGTGGGCTAGAATATGGAGAAACACCTAATCAGGCTTTGATTAGAGAGTTAAAGGAGGAAACAGGATTAGATATTGTAATAATTAAACCAGCTTACACATTTACAAAAATTAGAGAAGATTATCAGACAGTTGGAATCGGCTTTTTATGTATTCCAAAAAATGATCATGTTCGCCTTTCCGATGAACACACTGATTATTGTTTTGTAACGATAGAAAAAGCAAAAGAATTGTTAGATAAAGAAATATATAATGATATTATTTATACTATTGAAGAATATTATCTAGGGCGTGATTTTAGTAAAGCTAACGTATAATTTTAGTTGATAATTTGTAATTTTAAAGTAAAATAGAGTGGTCAGACATTTTTCAAAGGAGATTATATGAACGAAGAAATTATTGGATTAGTAGTAAACGAATTAGAGATAACAAAAAAACAAGTTGAAGCAGTATTATCTTTGTTACAGCAAGGAAATACAGTTCCTTTTATAGCACGTTATCGTAAAGAAGCTACTGGTGGTTTAAACGAAGATCAAATCAGAGACATTGATAAATATTATCAATATCAGGTTAATTTATTGAAACGAAAAGAAGATGTTATTCGTTTAATTGATGAAAAGGGAATGTTAACAGACCAGTTAAAAAAAGATATTTTACAGGCAACTAAATTAAATATCGTTGAAGATTTATATCGTCCTTATAAAGAAAAAAGAAAAACTAAAGCAACTGAAGCTAAAGCTAAGGGATTAGAGCCATTGAGTAAATGGATCTTAAGTTTACCAAATGGTGATATTGAACAAGTTGCCAAAAAATATTTAAATGATAAAGTAACAAGCGAAGCTGAAGCTATCCAGGGAGCTTTAGACATTATTGCTGAAGTAATTAGTGACGATATTAAATATCGAAAATTTGTTAAAGATATTATGTATAAATCAGGAACAATTGAAACTAAAGTAAAAAAGAAAAATCCTGATGAAGATAAAGTATATGAAATGTATTATGATTTCCATGAACGAGTAAATCGAATTGTTTCACATCGAATTTTAGCAATAAATCGTGCTGAAAAAGAGAAGGTTATTACTGTAAATATCGTGATGGATAAAGAATTTTTGATTCAGTATATAAATCGAGGCGTAACTAGAAATAAAACCAGCAGCGTTAATGAATATATTTTAAAAGCTGTTGAAGATAGTTTGAATCGATTATTATTACCATCAATTGAACGTGAAGTTCGTCATGAATTAACAGAAAAAGCTAGTGAACAGGCGCTTAAAGTTTTTTCAGTAAACTTAGAAAAATTATTAATGCAAGCACCGCTTAAAGATAAGATGGTTTTAGGAGTCGATCCAGCATATCGAACTGGCTGTAAATTAGCAGTAGTTGATCAAACCGGAAAAGTATTAAAAATTGATAAAGTATTTATTACGATTCCTAAAGATAATTACGATAAAGAAAAGAAAATTTTATTAGATATAATTAAAAAATATCGGATTGAAATTATTGCTATTGGTAATGGAACAGCTAGCCGTGAAAGTGAAGCTTTTATTTCTAAATTAATTAAAGATAATCATCTTGATGTAGATTATGCGATAATTTCTGAAGCTGGTGCTTCAGTATACTCTGCAAGCAAACTTGCTAAAGAGGAATTTCCAGATTTTCAAGTTGAAGAACGTTCAGCAGTATCGATTGCAAGAAGATTACAAGATCCTTTAGCTGAGCTTGTTAAAATCGAACCTAAAGCAATCAGTGTTGGTCAATATCAACATGATATTAATCCTAAGCTATTAGAAGAACAGCTAGATTTTGTTGTTGAAAAGGCGGTAAATAGTGTCGGTGTTGATATTAATACTGCTTCTGCTTCATTATTACAATATGTTTCAGGTTTAAATAGTGGTGTAGCTAAAAATATTATCAAATATCGCGATGAACATGGTAAATTTACTAATCGTAAGGAAATAAAAAATGTTAGTAAGTTAGGTGCTAAAACATATCAGCAGGCAATTGGTTTTTTAAGAATACCAGGTGCTAATGAACCTTTTGATGCTACAGCTATTCATCCTGAAAACTATAATCAAGCTAAAGCATTGTTAAAGCTAATCAACGCTGATACAAGTATGCTTGGTTCTAAAGAAATTAGTAAAAAATTAGAAACAATTGATAAAGAAAAAGTAATTAATGATTTAGGAATTGATTCTTATACTTTAGATGATATTATTGATAGCTTTATTAAACCTAATCGTTCACCAAGAGATGCTTATCCAACACCATTGTTGAAAAAAGACATTTTAAAAATTGAAGATTTAAAACCAGGAATGCAATTAGAAGGAACAGTTAGAAATGTTGTTGATTTTGGAGCATTTGTTGACATCGGGTTAAAAAATGATGGTTTAGTCCATATTTCTAAGATTTCTAATGAAAGAATTAAACATCCTTTGGATAAACTAAGCATAGGTGACATTGTTGAAGTATATGTCATTGATGTTGATGTAAAAAAACATCGTGTTGCCTTAAGTATGATTAAAAATTAAAGGATGAGTTGATGAAAAAAAGATTGTTTCTACTAGGAATAGTTGTTTTGTTGTTAAGTGTAGTTAGTTTATCAAATTTAAAATCAAACCAGGATCAAGAAGTTGCTTTACCTAAGACAACAACTTTAGAAACTGAAGTAATTGAATATGACGAACTAACTAGCTATATTGAACTATTTAAAACGGGGGATATTATTAATATTGAAAATTCTAATTATTTAAGTTCATATGCTATTCCAGGCCGTTGGAAACATTCAATATTTTATTTAGGGACATATCAGCAGTTCAATGAAGTATTTACTGTTGATGATAAATATTATCAAGAGATAAATAATCATTATCAAACTAAAGATGAAATTTTGGTTTTAGATAGCAACTCTACCGGGGTGAAAATCAGGACTCTTGATCAGATGGCTAATTTAAAAAAAGAATCTTATTTAAAAGCGTTAACCGGATATCGTTTTAATGAAGATAAAAATTTCATAAAAAATTATTTAAATCGAGCTTTAGATTATTTAGATACGCCTTATGATTATAGTATGACAACTTATGATGATAGTGCTTTATATTGCAGTGAATTAGTCTATTATGCCTTGTTAGCTAATGATATCGAGATAAATAAAACAAGTACTATAGTTGATCATATAGTTATTACTCCGACGGATTTAAGTGATTTTTTAGAAACATTAGATGATATAGAGCATGTCTATCTATTAGAAAAAAATAATGAACAAATAGTAATAACATAAAAAAGATGCCATGGCATCTTTTTTATTTAAATAATTCAGTTGATAAATAACGTTCACCAGTATCTGGTAATAAAACAACAATATTTTTATCTTCACCAGGTAATTTACTAGCACCATGTAAAGCAGCTCCAGCAGTAATACCCACTAATAAACCTTCTTTTTTAGCTAATAATCTTGAGGCTTGATATGCATCTTCACTAGAAACGGTAATAATACTATCGATTAAATCTAAATCTAAAATATCAGGAATAAAATTTGCTCCAATCCCTTGTAAATCATGAGGACCAGCTTTTCCTTTAGAAATTAATGGCGAATCTTCAGGTTCAATTCCAACTATTTTAATATCTGGATACTTTTCTTTTAAAACCCGAGCAATTCCAGTAATAGTTCCACCAGTACCAATACCAGCAACAAAATAATCAATGTCATCATTAAAATCTTCTATGATTTCTAAAGCAGTGCTTTCTTGATGAGCTAGAGGATTATTAGGATTGACAAATTGACCAGGAATATAACTGTTTTCAATTTTATCAGCTAATTCGTTAGCTTTATCAACCGAACCTTGCATTCCTTTTTTGGCTGGAGTCAGTACGATTTTAGAACCATAAGCTTTTAATAATTTTTGTCTTTCAATTGACATCGTTTCTGGCATAGTTAAAATTAACTCATTACCATAGATGGCACAAGCAATTGCTAAACCAATGCCAGTATTTCCGCTAGTTGGTTCAATAATAGTAGTTTTTTCATTAATTAATCCATCTTGATAAGCTTGTTTAATTAATTTTAGACCAACACGATCTTTAACACTGCCACCAGGATTGAAAAATTCTACTTTCGCAAATAGGTTATTATTGATTTTTTTTGCTGCTTTATAACGTTCTATTTCAATTAATGGTGTTTTTCCGATTGTTTCTAAAACACTTTTTTTAATACTCATAAATTCACATCCTTTTTTTAGTTATACCACTATTTATGAAAAGATGGTAGAGAAATAATAAATTTATTTCATTGTCATGGAAAAAATTGTTATTTATAATAATTTTAAAGGGGATTGATTATGAAAGATTATAAATATTTACAAGTTTATCAAACAATCATCGATGATATCGAAAATGGTTATTTAAAATATCAGGAAAAAATACCATCAATTAGACAAATGGCTAAACGTTTAGATGTAAGCAGGACAACGGTAGAAAGCGCATATTTACAATTATTGGTCGAAGGATATATTTTTGCTAAAGAAAAAGTTGGTTATTTTGTTGATGTTCAATATCAAAATCAATCAAAAAAAACAGTTAAAGCAGAAAATTCATTAGCATTAGATAATCATACCTATCGTTATGATTTTAGTGGACGTTTAGTCGATAATGAAAGTTTTAATTTAGATATTTGGAAAAAATACATAAAAAAAGCTTTGAATCAAACTGATGATTTAATGTGCTATGGCGATCCTCTAGGGGAAAAGGCTTTAAGAGCAGCTTTACAGCAATATTGTCATGAATTTAGAGGATTGAGTCGACCAGTTGACCATTATATCATTGGAGCTGGTTTTCAAATTCTTTTATATCATATTTGCAGTTTATTTAAAAAAGATAATTTAGTAGGTATAGAAGAAGGCGGTTTTAAACAGGCTGAAGCGGTTTTTCATGACTGCCATATGCAAGTTGTTAAACTACCAGTTGATGATCAGGGAATAACGATTGAAGGATTGCAGCGGACTAATTTAAAACTGCTTTATTTAAATAGTTCTTCAGGGGGATATCATGGTCATCCTATTAAACAACAGCGACGATTAGAAATTATTAATTATGCTCGTGCTAATAATGTTTATATAATTGAAGATGATCATAATGGTGAATTGAAGTTTAATAGCAAACCAATTGATGCGATGTCTAAATTAGATAATGATCGGATATTTTATATTGGTTCTTTTTCTAAATTGTTGTTACCATCAATTAGAATTAGTTATATGGTTTTACCAAATAATTTAGTAAGTGATTTTCTTTTAAAAGTTAATGATTATCATCAAACTGCTTCAAAACTAGAACAATTAGCTTTAGCAATGTATATTGAAGATGGTCAATTAGCTAGGCATTTAAAACGTTTGCGTAAGCACTATCGTTTTAAAGGAAATCATTTATTGAATGAATTGAAGAAAGCTTTTCCTAATCATCATTTTGAATTATATGAAACAGCTCTTAAAATCACAATGGCAATAGAAGATGATTTAATAGATTATTATATTGAAACTGCTAAAAGGAATAATATAAATGTTACTAAAAACAGTAGTAATCAATTAGCACTTTCATTTTCTGGAATCCTAGAAAGTGATATTGATGAAGCGGTAAGTTTATTAAAAAAAATATGGTCAAAAAAATAGTGGTTGCATTAACCACTATTTTAATGATTTAAATGTTTGCAGCTATAATAAGCTGGAATACCATTTTTATAAGTAATATGAACTTCACCTTGAATTAATGGGAATAAATAATCATATAGTTCTTTAGTAATACCATTATGATCATCATTGATCCATTCAGTAGGAATCTTTTGTTCTAAATTAGCTACTTCACGAACATCAGTAGAAATATAGTCAATAACATATGGGTTATTAGAAATTCGTTTAAATCCCATTACTTGACCAGATTTTTTAGTCATTGCAGTTTCTACTGCTTTTTGACCAATTACAAAAGATTCATTTAAATCAGTTTTACTTCCAATATGCATAGCACATCTTTGTAGAACATTTAATTCAATACTACGTACTTTACATTGGAATTCTTTAAATACTAATGATTCAAGCATTTTACCAGTTCCTGAGTGAAGAACATGACCGAAAGCATCTTTTTTAGCGTATTTTGAATTATCATCAAGGAAATGACCATCTTTGTCTTTAATTCCTTCACTAACAGCGATAACAACACAACGTTTACGTTTAAAGACTTCACGGATATCATCTAAGAATTTATCTTTATCAAAGACAACTTCAGGTAGATAAATTAAATCAGGGGCATCATTATATTCATTTCGAGCTAATGCTGCTGCTGCAGTTAACCAGCCAGCATTACGTCCCATGATTTCAATGATCGTAACTGATTGTAATTGATAAATTAAACTATCATGAACTACTTCTAGAATTGATGAAGCAACATATTTAGCTGCTGAACCAAAACCAGGGGTATGATCAGTTCCCATTAAATCATTATCAATAGTTTTAGGAATACCGATAAATTTAATTGGGCTATTGATTGATTGGGCGTAATCATCTAATTTCATAACAGTATCCATAGAATCATTACCACCAATATAGAAAAAATCAGTAATTTCTAATTTTTCTAAGATTTCAAATAATTTGACATAAGTTTCTTCGTTTTCTTTATATGTAGGTAATTTAAAACGACAAGATCCTAAATACATCGCTGGAGTCTGTTTTAAAGCATTAATTTTTTCTCCGGTATCAAATTCTTTTAATAAGTCCATATAACGGCCTTCTAAAAGTCCTTTAATACCATTGATCATTCCATAGACATTTTCATATTCTGCTGTTGATTTTGCTTTATGGATGATACCAGCTAAGCTTGCATTAATTGCTATTGTGGGTCCTCCAGATTGTCCAATAATACAATTTCTCTTTTTCATTTTATTCTCCTTTATTACGAACACATTCTAACATTTTTAGACATTAAAAAAAAGTAGTTAATGCTTTTTTCGTAATAAGAAATATAAAGATGTTACTAAAATAATAATTAAAAGAATATTTATTAGGCGACTATCAAAATTTTGTTTACTAGAGGTGATTTTAATTTCGGTTGTTTGTTTTTGCGTAATAAAATCTAATAAATTGATTTTAACTTCGTTGTTGTTTATGTTACCGTAATTAGTTTCCGTGATTTTACCCGGTAGAGAAATTTTTAAATTAATTTCTAATCCCATATTTTCTAAAGATAAAAGAGATGAATTATTGATGTCTTGTAATTCACTGCTATTTAATAAACTGTCAATAAGATCTTTAGGAAATAGTACTTGATAGGTATTATTTTCTTGATCATAACTAATATAATTTAATAGCATGTTATTAATATTATCTGGGGCATTAAGAGCAAAACCGACATAACTTACACCATTGATTGATTCGTTTAATTCTTTAATTTGCCAGTTTTTTAACTGGTTTACTGCAAGTTTATTTTGAATATCTTCTAATGTTGTATCATATGTAGAAAGTATTTCTTTCTGGCATAATAATTCAATAATTAAATTAGCTTTTTCTAGATTAGTATATTTAATATTTACATCTCCTTTGACACAGCCGCTAAGGAAAAGGAGTGAAAAAACAATTAAAATGATTTTTTTGACCATTATTTACACCTCAAATAATATTGTGCCACATTCTTTGATTTATATAATTAAAATATAGATTTGAAAAAATTTATTGTTTATAATTTTAATATGGTTAACATATAGTTCACATTAGCAATTTAAAATAAAAATGGTGATATCGATGAGAGTAGAAGTAATATATACGAATAAATCCAAACATATTAAACCAGTGGCCGAAGCGATGGCTCGCTGGGTTAAAACATATGCTAAATCAATTAATGATTTTGATAAAAATGCTACTATTGATTTATTACTGATTGGTTTTGATGATTCAGTAAGAAAAGATAGTGAGTTAGAAAATTTTATTAGAAATTTAGATCGAAAAAATGTCCATAATATTGCACTATTTAATGCTTTCTATTTAAATGATCATAAAATGACCAATATGATTAAATTATGTCAGGAAACTAATTTACCACTGATGAGAGAACAATATTCATTTAAATTAACATTTAAGCAGTTAAAAGAAATTGATCAATGTGTAATTGATGGGGCTCGATTATATATAGAAGATATGGTTAATATAGTACGTGATTATTATTAAAGGCAATAATTCAGTTGATTAGCTAACTGGATTTATTGTCTTTTTTAATTTGTAGATAAATAATTAAATCCAAGATTATATATAGAAAAATGATAATATCTATGATACAATTTTATCAATTTTAGGAGGAATTATTATGGATAATAAAGAATATGGTTTTGAAACACTACAAATACATGCCGGGCAACAACCTGACCCAGTAACAAAAGCAACAGGATTGCCACTATATTTATCAAATGCTTTTACATTCGAAGATGCTGATCAAGCAGCTAGAATTTTTGCATTAGAAGAAGGGGGATATTTTTATTCACGATTATCAAATCCTACTGTTGATGCTTTACAAAAAAGAATGGCAGCATTAGATGGTGGTGTTGATGCAGTAGCTTTTGCTTCTGGAACAGCAGCCATCATGGGAATGATCATGACAGTTTGTCAAAGTGGTGATGAAATTATTGCTGCTAACAACTTATATGGGGGAACAATTGGATCTTTATCAGGAACAATGACAGGAATGGGATTTAAATCACATTTTGTAGATCCTAAAGACTTAACAGCTCTTGAAGAATTGATTAATGATAAAACTAAAATTATTTTTGTTGAATCTGTAGGAAATCCAAATGGTGATATGCTTGATTTTGATGCCATTAGTGCCATTGCTAAAAAATATGGAATTTTATTTGTTGTCGATAATACAACACCAACACCATATTTATTTAGACCAATCGAACATGGGGCTGATTTGGTAGTTTATTCAACTACTAAATATTTAGCAGGTCATGGTAATGTAATGGGTGGTATTGTTGTAGATTCTGGTAATTTTAACTGGAAAGATAATCCACGTTATCCATTATTTAATACACCAGATAAAGCATATCATGATATCGTTTATGCTAATTTAGGACAAGGAGCATTTTGTACTAAAGCAGTAGCAAAAACTTTACGTGATTTAGGTGGATGTATGTCACCATTTAATGCTTATATGACATTATTAGGGTTAGAAACATTATCACTTCGAATGAAAAAACATGTTGAAAATTCACGAACTCTTGCTAAATTTTTAAATGAATGTCCTGATGTTGAATGGGTTAGCTATGCTGAATTACCTGATAATCCTAATTATGAATTAGCTAAAAAATATTTCCCTAATGGTTTTGGTGGATTATATACATTCGGTGTTAAAGGTGGCGTTGAAGGTGGTAAAACAGTTATTAATAATATTAAATTATTTATTCATGTAACTAATTTTGCTGATTCACGTTCATTACTTACTCATCCTGCAAGTACTACACATGCTCAAATGTCTGAAGAAGAACGATTAGCTGGTGGAGTAAAACAAGAAACTATTAGAATGTCAGTTGGTTTGGAAGATGTTGAAGATTTAATCACTGATTTAAAACAAGCTTTTGCTAAAATTCAATAATAAAAAATACTGATATCAAAATGATATCAGTATTTATTTTATAATCAATGCATTTTCAATTGGCATTAATGGATTATCTTTATCAATTCGATCATAGAATAAAACGCCTTCAAAATGATCTAGTTCATGTTGTAAACAAATAGATAAAAAGCCTCTAGCTACAATTTTTACCTCTTGATCAGTTAAAACATCGTAACCTTTAACAGTAACTTTGGCGTAGCGTGGTACGTATCCTTGAACATCATAATTGACTGATAAACAACCTTCACCATCTTTTAAATAAGATTTTTTTTCAGTGTAAGAAACGATTTTTGGATTTACCAAAGCATAATCATCAGCTTTAGTAACATTTCCTTCTTCATCAAAATCTAAGACGTGAACAGCTAACATACGTTTAGGAATTCCTAACTGAATAGCAGCGATTCCGACTGCAGGTCGCAAATCATATTTTTCAGATGTTTCAGGATCTTGAGAATTGACTAAAAACTCATGCATATCTAAAAGCAGTTTACGATCTTCATCGCTAAGAGGTAATTCTACTTCTTTAGAAACTTCACGAATTAATTTATTTTTATCATCGATTATATCCTGCATTGTTATCATAAATTTTCACCTCATTTAAAATTCTGATAGTATTATATCACAAAATGAGGTGAAATAAATAGTTATCCGACTCTAATTCTAGAATTTCCGCAAATGATTAATAATAAAAATACTACTAATACAATTGCAAACCAGTTTGTAGAACTAAAACCACCGCAACTACCACAGCTACAACCGCAATTAGAAAAACCAGTTGAGCAGCTATTGCATCCACAACAACTAAATGGGTTAGTAACAAAAGGATTATAGCTATTGCATCCGCAACCAGAATAATTAAATCCGCAGTTCATATTATCGCCTCCTTTAGTATATCCTATTCTAATATTTATCTTTTGTTTGGGTTATTGTAGATAATCGATAAATTTTCAGTTATAATATAAAACATTAAGAGGTGAGAATATGGAATATAACTATCCGTTAGATTATACATGGTCAACTGAAGAGATAATCGATGTTATTGGATTATATAATGCAGTTGAAAAAGCGTATGAAAGTGGAATTAGTAAAAAAGAATTTATGGCTGCATATCAAAAGTTTAAAAAAATTGTTGATAGTAAAAGTGCTGAAAAACAAATTGATAAGGAATTTTATGAAGTGTCTCATTATTCAATTTACCAGGTTGTTAAAGCGGCAAAAGAACAAGATTTTATTCGTTTAGGTAAATAAAATGGCTGGAATTAGAAAAATTAAAGAATTATTTAAAAGCCGTGGTGTTGATAAGAGTATTTATTTGAGCACTTTTATTTTAGCAGTATTTGGTATTATTATGATTGGTTCAGCTTCAGTAGGAAGTGTAACTAGATATGGTGTGACTTATGCATTGAAGAATATGATTAGTCAAACTGTTTTCGTAATTGCCGGAGCGGGGGTAATGATTTTTATTGCCCGAGTTTTTAAGACAAGGTATATAACATATAGTTCGTCAATGCGTTTATTTTTATTAGGGATTTTCCTGATGCTTATTTGTATTTTTTGGAGTGATTCAAAAGGATCACATGCTTGGATCAAATTTGGCAGTTTGTTTAGTATTCAACCGGCTGAATTTATGAAAATTGCAATGATCTTAATTATGAGTTATTTTTTAACAGAAAGTGATAAAGCTTTTGTTGTTAAAGGAAGATTTAAAAATCAGGAAGTAAAAAGTGCTTTTTATAAACAGAAGTTTTTAAATTGTGTCTTTTTACCAATGATGTTAGTAATAATTACTGCTTTAGTAGGGTTAATTATCCAAAATGACTTTGGAACAACGGTAATAATTGTTGGGATTTGTTTTGTTTGTTTTATTGCTACCCCGCGTAAGTATTTTAAAAAGTATAAACGAATGGTTTGGGCTTTTATTGCTTTATGTGCGGTTATTTTATTAATTGTGGGAACAACAGTATTAAAAGGGTACCAGGTAAGCAGAATTACTGCCTGGCTAGATCCGCTATCTGATCCTTATAACACTAGTCAACAGCTAGTTAATGCTTTGATTGCTTTTAAAAATGGTGGTTTATTTGGGTTAGGGTTAGGAAATTCGACTCAAAAATTTGGGTACATCCCTGAAGCCCATAATGACTTTATTGGAGCAATAATTTATGAAGAATTAGGAATAATCGGGTTAGGACTAATTATAATTCCAACATGTATTATTATTTTTAAATTATTAAATTATTCACAAAAAATAAAAGAAAATAAATCTAGAATTATTTTATTAGGAATAGCATCTTATTTTTTCTTACATTTATTAATTAATTTAGGTGGTGTTTCTGGTTTGATTCCAATGACAGGGGTTCCTTTATTATTTATTTCTTCAGGGGGATCATCAACTGTTACAGCATTTGTAGCTATCGGAATTGCTCAAGCGATTATCGCTCGTTATAATCGTCAAAAATTAGACACCGAATCAATGTAGATACATATAATATACTAGGTGATTTTATGGATGAGTTTAAAGAGTTTTTAAAAACAATCCCTAGTATAAAACAGGATGTATTAAATGGCCGCTATACATGGCAGCAATTGTATGAAATTTATGTAATGTATGGAAAAGATGATAAATTCTGGCAACCATATAAAACAAATGGTAATTTAAATTTAAATGTACTTATTGATGTTATTAAAAACATTGATTTAAATGCTTTATCTAACAGTTTAACTTCTTTAGAAAAAGTATTGAATGTAGTTAATACTTTTATTGAAAGAAAAGAGCCAGAGCATGAAAGAAAATGGTACGATGAATGATCAGATAAGATACTATTTACGGTATAATCCTAAATGGTATCTTATCTTATCTAGATATCCTAAAGAGTATTCACGTTTAGTTCAAGAGTACAAAGATGGTAAGAATAAAGCATTTATTGATAAAATTGAACAAGTATCAATGTTAATAAATATGATAGAAATGATGATGTAAAGTGGAAGAGATATTAGATAGATTAATTGAACAAATTAAATTAGATCAGCGTTATCTTGATTATATTGAAGCTGAAAAGAAATTGCATGATGATGATATTGAATCATTATTGAAGGAATATCAAGATAAATTAAGTGAATATGAAGATTTAAAAAAATATGAGCAATATATAGATAATCAAGAGATAAAAAATGAAATTAGAAAATTAAAAAAGGAGATTGGTGAAAATCCGGTCATTATTGATTATTATCAAAAATATCATAATTTAAATGATTTTCTAGAACAAATCACAAAAATTGTTTTTGGTAATATTTCCAAGCAATTAGACTTATCACCATATGAATTTTAAGATATGAGAGTTATAGCAGGTAAATATCGAAGTAGACAATTAAAGACAGTTAAATCTAATTTGACTAGACCAACAACTGATCGAAATAAAGAAAATATGTTTAATATTATTGGTCCTTATTTTGATGGAGGGGTAGTTTTAGATTTATTTGCTGGTAGTGGTGGTTTAGGAATTGAAGCTTTATCAAGAGGGTGTCATCAATTATATAGTGTTGATAAACAATATGCTGCTTTTAAAGTTATAAAGGAAAACTTTGAGTTATTGAAACTTGATAATGCTAAAGTATTTAAACTTGATTATCAAAAGGCATTGCATAAATTTGCTGATGAGAAAATTAAATTTGATTTAGTTATTTTAGATCCACCATATGGTAAAAATATGGTAAATGGGATTTTAGAATTTTTGATTGATAAAAAAATGTTGCAAGATAATTGTATAGTTGTTGTTGAAGAGTTAAAGGAAGTAGTTTTTCCAGCCTTTGATAATTTACAATTAGTAAAAAAATATCAATATGGAATTACTGCTTTAAATATTTTTAAATACGGGGTAGAATAATGAAAAAAAATATTGCAGTATATGTGGGAACTTTTGATCCAGTTACTAACGGGCATCTTGATATTATTGAAAGAGCTAGCAGGATGTTTGATACTTTATATGTAACAATTTGTATTAACCCTAATAAACAGGGATTATTTACAGTTGCAGAACGTAAAGAATTATTAAAAGAAGCGTGTAAAGATTTTGAAAATGTAATTATTGATGCTTCAGATAAATTATCAGTAGAATATGCTCGTGATGTTGGTTCAAAAATTTTAGTTCGTGGTATTCGGGCTACTATGGATTTTGAATATGAATTACAATTAGCTTTTTCTAATCAATACTTAGATAAAGAAGTAGATATGGTTTTTTTAATGACTAAACCATCACATTCTTTTATTTCATCATCAGCGGTTAAAGAAATGGTTAGTCATCATCGTAGTGTCGCTGGACTAGTGCCACCATGTGTGGAAGCAGCGCTACAAAAGAAATATGAATAATAATACTTTAGTTGTTTTAATTAAACTTATTTTTGATGGATATTAATTGTCAAATGAACATTAATTTGATATGATGAAAAAAGAAATAAGGCAACTGGGGTATAATGAATATTATTTCCCAATTATACCTCGCAAGAGGTATTTTTTATGGAGGCAAACAGATGAACGTATTTACATTAAAAGATTTCTCGGTTGATGAAATCAATCAGATTTTAGATGAAGCAGAAGAATTTAAAGCAGGGAAGAAAGTTGACTTTAAGGGTCAAAAAGTTGTTGCAAACTTATTTTTTGAACCATCAACAAGAACTCATTATAGTTTTGATAAAGCTGCTTTTAATCTTGGCTGTCGAACTCAAAATTTTGAAGCAGCAAATTCTAGTGTTCAAAAAGGAGAAAGCCTTTATGACACTGTTAAATTTTTTGAATCAATTGGATGTGATGCTGTTGTAATTAGACACCCTAAAGAAAATTATTATAATGATTTAGTAGGACGAATTAGCATACCAGTTGTAAGTGGTGGTGACGGAACTGGAAATCATCCTAGTCAATCTTTATTGGACTTAATGACAATTCGTGAAGAATTTGGACATTTTGAAGGTTTAAAGATCGTAATTGTTGGTGATATAGTTCATTCACGAGTTGCTCATAGTAACTATGAAATTATGAAACGTTTAGGAATGGAAGTATATACAAGTGGACCTAAACAATTTGAAGAACCAGGATACAACTATGTTGATTTTGATAAGATATTACCAGAAGTAGATATTGTAATGTTATTACGAGTTCAACATGAACGTCATCATGAATTAATGCGTTTAACAACTGAACAATATCATGATATGTTTGGATTAAATCAAAAACGAGTTGATAAAATGAAGAAAGGAGCAATAATAATGCATCCAGCACCATTTAATCGCAATGTAGAAATTGCTGATGATATTGTTGAATGTTCAAAGAGTCGTATTTTTAAACAAATGACAAATGGTGTATATGTGCGGATGGCATTATTAAATCGGGTTTTAAGCAATGACTAAGACATTATTTAAAAATGGTAATGTATTTTACCATGGAAAATTACAAAAATTGGATGTATTAATTGAAGATGAATTAATTTCAAAAGTTGCAAAATCAATTGATGAAGGTGATCAAGTAATTGATTTACAAGGAAAACTATTAACACCAGGTTTTGTAGATCTTCATGTTCATTTAAGAGAACCGGGCTTTGAACACAAAGAAACAATTGCAACAGGAACAAATAGTGCTAAATATGGTGGTTATAGTCATATTGTAGCAATGGCTAATACTAAACCTTGTATGGATGATGTTGAAACAATTAGAGATTTTGCTAATCGGGTAAAAAAAGATGCTAAGATTCATACTTATACATATAGTGCAATTACTACTGATTTAAAAGGTCAAGAATTAGTCGATTTTAAAGCAAATAGCCAAGAAGATATCGTCGCTGGTTTTTCTGATGATGGTAGAGGAGTTCAGTCTACAGAAATGATGGAAGCAGCAATGAAAGCAGCCAAATCAGTTAATAGTATTATTGTTGCTCATTGTGAAGATGAAAGTGAACTACAGCCAGGAGCTTGTGTTAATTTAGGAGATTTTTCTAAAGAAAATAATCTTGTTGGTATTAATAATGCTTCTGAATATAAACATGCGATGCGTGATTTACAGTTAGCAAACGAAATAGGAAATCGTTATCATATTTGTCATATTTCGACTAAAGAAACTGTTGCGGCTTTAAAAAAAGCACGTCAAACTAATCCGCTTGTAAGTGGGGAAGCTTGTCCGCATCATTTAATTTTAACAGATGAAAATATTAAAGATTTAAATCCAAATTATAAAATGAATCCACCTCTTAGAAGCAAAGAAGATCTTGAAGCTTTAATTGAAGGAATTAATGAAGGAGTTGTAACAGTAATTTCTACTGATCATGCTCCTCATGCTGAAAATGAAAAACAACAGCATATCTCTAAGGCACCTTTTGGAATTATTGGTAGCCAGCATGCATTTAGTTTAATGTATACTTATCTAGTAAAAAAAGGTCTTATTCCTTTAGAAACAGTATTAGCATGTATGAGTATTAATCCGGCTAAGGTGATTGGAATTAAACATGATTTAGAGGTTGGATATAAGGCTAATCTAGCAGTTTTTGATCTTGATGAAGAATATTTAATTACAAAAGAAAGTATTAAGTCAAAATCAACCAATACACCATTTTTACAAACAAAATGTTTTGGGGCATTGAAGTATCATGTTTTAGATGGTAAGATAACTAAAATTTAGGAGGAAATTATGGCGAACTTTCAAGGAATGATGAAAATTACAGCAATTAATAATATTGCTGATGATGTCTATGAAATGGTTTTAGAGGGTGATGGAGCTAAATATATTAGTGCCCCAGGTCAGTTTATTAATATTAAAATAAACGATAGTTTGCAACCATATTTACGACGTCCAATGTCAATAAGTGATTATGATGATAATCATATCGTAATTGTTTTTAAAGTTGTTGGTGAAGGGACAACGATTTTAAAAGATAAGGAAATTGGTAGCCAATTAGATTGTTTAATTGGTTTAGGAAATGGTTTTACAATCCGTGATGGTAAAGCATTGCTTATTGGCGGTGGATTAGGAACACCACCTCTATATAATTTAGGTAAAAAACTAGCTGCAGCTGGTCATGAAGTAGTTACTGTTTTAGGTTTTAATAGTGCTAAAGATGTTTTTTATCAAGAAAAATTTGCAGAATTTTCTAAAGTATATATTGCTACTATGGATGGTAGTGTTGGTACAAATGGTACTGTAGTTGATGTAATAAAAAATGAAAATTTGACATTTGATCAATATTATACATGTGGACCAGAACCAATGTTGGATGCATTAGCATTAAATTATCCAGAAAATGGACAATTATCATTTGAAGCTAGAATGGGATGTGGATTTGGTGCTTGTATGGGGTGTTCATGTAAAGTAAAAACTAAGCCATATAAACGAATTTGTGTTGAAGGACCAATTCTAGAAAGTAATGAGGTGATTGTTAATGGTTAATTTAAAAGTATCATTGCCAGGATTAGAAATGAAAAATCCAGTAATTCCAGCTAGTGGAACTTTTGGTTTTGGTTATGAATTTACAAAATTTTATGATATTAATATTTTAGGATCGATAATGCTTAAAGGAACTACATTAGAACCTCGTTATGGTAATCCTTTACCAAGAATTGCAGAAGGACCTAGTGGTATGCTTAATGCCATCGGTTTACAAAATCCTGGTGTTAAAGCGGTAATGAATGAAGAGTTAGAACAACTTAGACCGCTTTATCAAGATAAAGTAATTGCTAATATCGGTGGTAGTGCACCTGAGGATTATGTTGAAACAGCTAGATTAATTTCAACTCATGACATGGTAGGGGCTTTAGAATTAAATATTTCTTGTCCAAATGTTCATAGTGGTGGAATTCAATTTGGTACTAATCCTGAAATGGCTGCAGATTTAACTAGACGAGTAAAAGAGGTTTCAAAAGTACCAGTTTATGTTAAGTTATCACCTAATGTAACTGATATTGTTGAAATGGCAAAAGCAGTAGAAAGTGCGGGTGCTGATGGAATTACGATGATTAATACTTTAGTTGGAATGAGATTTGATTTTAAAACTGGTAAACCAATTATTGCTAATAAAACCGGAGGATATTCTGGTCCAGCAATTTTCCCAGTTGCTTTACGAATGGTTTATCAGGTTAGTCAAGCAGTTAAAATTCCAGTAATCGGTATGGGTGGTATTAGAAGCGGTCGTGATGTTATTGAAATGATGTCTGCTGGAGCTAGTGCTGTAGCAATTGGTTGCCAAAATTTAATTGATCCGTATGCTTGTAAAAAAATTATTGAAGAATTAGAAGATTTACTAGTAGAACTTGGTGTTGATGATATTAACGAAATTGTCGGACGTTCACATCAGTTTTAATAAATAAAGAGAATTGGCTTTTCCAATTCTCTCTTTATTTTAAAATAAAATGAAAATTAAGATATATCATTTATTTTAAAGATATTATATAATGTAAAAATGGTGGTGGTTAAATGGATTTAGATAAATTATTAAATAAAAATCAAAAAGAAGCAGCTGTTTATCTAGATAGTAATCTTAGAATAATTGCTGGTGCTGGCTCTGGTAAAACTAGGGTAGTAACTTACCGGATTGCTTATTTAATTGATGAAATTGGTGTTGCTCCTTACAAGATTTTAGCAATAACTTTTACAAATAAAGCAGCTAATGAGATGAAAGAAAGAGTTGCTAATTTATTAGGTCCTCATAGTATGGGGACTTTGATTTGTACTATTCATTCATTATGTGTAAGAATTTTAAGACAGCATATTAATGTTATTAATTATCCAAGTAATTTTATGATAATGGATGAAGAAGACCAAAAAGCTTTGTTAAAAAAGATTTATAATAAATTGACAATTGATTCTAAAGCAATCAGTTTAAAAAGTATGTTAACAACTATTTCAAATTATAAAATGGCTAATGTTTCACCACAAAGAGCCTTAGAATTAGCTGGTCAATTTGAAGGTGAGATAAAAAAGGCTAAGATTTATCAGGAATATGTTGATTATCAAGAAAATCATTTTATGCTTGATTTTGATGATTTGTTATTAAAAACAGTATATATATTTGAAAATTACCCTGATGTATTAGAAAAATGGCAACGTAAATTTCAATATATTCATGTTGATGAGTTTCAAGATGTTGGAAACATTGAATATCGCCTTGTTAAATTAATGTCAAAATATGCAATTACTTGTGTTGTTGGAGATCCTGATCAGACTATCTATTCCTTTAGAGGGGCTGATGTTAATTATATATTGGATTTTGATAAAGATTTTAAACCATGTAAAACAGTTATTTTAGATCAAAACTATCGTTCTACTGGAAATATCTTGAATGTTTCTAATAATTTGATTAGAAAAAATCAAAATCGTTTAAAAAAAGATCTTTATACCCAAGAAACTGGTGGCGCTGAAGTTATTCATTATACTGGAAAAAATGAACAGGATGAAGCGGATTATATTTGTGGTCAAATTGAAAAAATAATTAGTGAAGTCGATGGTGTTAATTATCGTAATTTTGCTATATTATACCGGGCAAATTATTTATCACGAACAATAGAACAATCATTAATATCACATGGTATTGACTATCGGATTTTTGGTGGTTTAAAATTCTTTAGCCGTAAAGAAGTAAAAGATGCTTTAAGTTATTTACAATTAGTATGTAATGATGAAGATCTAGCTTTTGAAAGAATCATCAATGTTCCTGCTCGTGGTATTGGTAAAAAAACACTAGAAAATATTCAGTTAGTAGCTTTAAATAACCAGGTTAGTTTATATGAAGCATTAACATTATTTAGTGATCAAATTAAATTATCAGGTAAAGCTAAAAAAGAAATCGTAAAATTTGTTAAAGCGATTGAAACTGCAAAACAATCAAAATTACCATTACATCAAATGTTTGAAAATTTGATTGAAGATGTTGGATATATTGATATGTTAAAAAGAGATTTAGAAGATAACCGAATTAATAATATTCAAGAATTACAAAACTCAATTTATACATTTGTTAATCAAAATCCAGAATTAGCGACAATTGAAAACTATTTACAAGAAATATCTTTATATACTGATAATGATAAATTAGATGATGGTCAATATGTAAGCTTAATGTCGATTCATATGGCTAAAGGTCTTGAATTTGACTATGTATTTGTTTTAGGGTTGTCAGAAGGTATTTTCCCTAGCTTTAGAACATTAAGTGAGTCTGATGATGGTTTAGAAGAAGAACGGCGTTTAGCTTATGTAGCTTTTACTAGAGCTAAAAAACAATTATTTTTGACAGATAGTGAAGGTTTTAGTTTTGTAACTGATTCACCTAAAATGGCTAGTCGTTTCATTGATGAAATGGGTGTTGAAGGGGTTAAACACGTTGGAACTAAAGCAAGATTTAAGACTTCTAATTATATCAATACAGCAAGTAGTAAAGAAGAACTGATTGGAAATAATGAAGTTAGTGATTGGGCAATTGGTGATTTTGTTGTTCATGATACCTTTGGAAAAGGTGTTGTTGTTAAAGTCAACGACCGAACATTAGATATTGCTTTTGAATTGCCAGCTGGTTTAAAGACGTTGATGTCTAATCATAAGGCATTAAAGAAGCTAACAAATTAAGCACTAAGTGTGCTTTTTTTGTTATAATTAAAAAAAGGAGGTCTTGCTATGACTAAAATAGTTTTTTTAGATATCGATGGTGTTATTTCGCCAACAGAAAGTAGTGGTCATGAGGTATTACATCCTGAAAGAATTGGACATTATGACGAGCAATATTACCTGGAAGCTGCAAAAAAACATAGACAGAAATATAATATGAGTTATTTAGATAGCTATGATATGTATGTAGTAGATACGTGCTGGTCTACTTTAGCCATGCAAAAAATAAAGAATTTATTACTTGCTACTGATAGTAAAATCGTAATGGAAAGCTCATGGATTCATTCATATAATGAAAAAAATATGCCTGGATTATTGGCAATGGCGGGATTAAAAGATTTTTATTTAAATATTGCTTATGGCAAGGATAAATTAGATGGGATTACTAAATATTTAAATAATCATCCAGAAGTAACTGATTTTGTTATTATTGACGATGAGGATTATTGGTATCTGGCTCAAAATTATGGTTTTTATTTAGTCCAGAGTAATGATGTAATTAGTGATGAAGATTGTTTAATGGCTAAAGATATTTTACAAAGACGGTATCGATTTACTATTTTAGATAATGATATTTATTTATGGTATGATGATAAGAAAATATTAGCTAGTAAATATCGATATAGTCATAGTTCAAGAGGAAAACTATTATTAGTCTACCAAGTAAGAATATTTAATAAGCAAATGATAAAACCAGCAATTAGAATATTGATCAAACAGTTAACTAAATATGCATATGATTTAAATTGTGATGATGGATTTGTTCTTGTTGCTAATAGAGAATATTTTAAGAGAATAAAAACTGATTTTTGGTTTGTCATTGGTTATCAAAGGGTAAATATTAATGGTGAATTTTTAACAAATATAAATGAGGCAGTTATGGTTCATAGTGAATATAGTCCATTAGAGAAAATTGAATTGTGGGAGAAAATGAGGTTTTAGCCTCATTTTATTGTTGTAAGCTAATTATTTAGATTTTTTAAGTAAATATAGAATTTTTATTGTTTTATCCTGTAAAGTAATTTGGTATAATGGTAAAGATTTAATTAGGAGTGAGATAATGAATGATCTAAATAGATACGAAGAATTGAAAAAGCAGATTTTATATCATAATGATCGTTATTATAATCAAGATGATCCGGAAATAAGTGATTATGAATATGATATGATGATGCAAGAATTAAAAGAGCTTGAAAAAAAACATCCTGAATATATTACTAGTGATTCACCTACTCAAAAAGTTGGGGGAAGTGCTAAAAGAGAAGCCGGGGTATTAGTTCGTCACAATGTACCAATGTTATCTTTACAAGATGTTTTTTCTAAAGAAGAAGTTTATGAATTTGTTGAACAAATGCAAGAACAGCTTGATGATCCAACATTTGTTGTTGAATATAAAATAGATGGTTTATCAATGGCTTTAAGATATGTAGATGGAAAATTAAATTTAGCGGTAACTCGTGGTGATGGTGTTCTTCAAGGAGAAGATGTAACCGCTAATGCTCGAGTAATCAAGGATGTAAAAAAGAAATTAAAAGATCCAATTGAATATCTTGAGGTTCGTGGTGAAGTCTATATGACTAATGAAGCATTTGAAAAAGTAAATGAAATGCAGGAAATTAAGGGTAAAAAATTATTTGCTAACCCACGAAATTGTGCTGCTGGAACATTAAGACAGCTTGATAGTGCCATAACTAAACAACGTAATTTATCAATGTTTGTTTTCAATATTCAAGATGCCCGTGGACGCCAGTTTGTCAGTCATAGTGAAGGATATGAATATTTAAAACAACAAGGAATTAAAATAATTGAAGATTATTATATTTGTAAAACTGCTGATGAAGTTTGGAAGGCCATCGAGGCTATTGGTGAAAATCGTGATAAATTAAAATATGATATTGATGGAGCAGTAGTTAAAATTGATAGTTTTGCAGATCGTCAAAAATTAGGTTCAACTTCAAAAGTACCACGATGGGCAATTGCTTATAAATATCCTCCCGAAGAAAAAGAAACTAAATTATTAGACATAGAATTATCGGTAGGAAGAACCGGTAGAATTACGCCAACAGCTATTTTTGAACCAGTTCGTTTATGTGGTACTACAGTTTCTCGAGCTACTTTGCATAATCAGGATTTTATTGATGATTTAGATATTAGAATAGGTGATACTATTGTTGTTTATAAATCAGGTGAAATTATTCCTAAAGTAAAACGAGTTATCAAAGAAAAAAGACCTGCAGATAGTGTTCCATATCATATTGGAAATACTTGTCCAGTTTGTGGAGCTCCAGCTGTTCGTTATGG
This sequence comes from Erysipelatoclostridium sp. An15, assembly GCF_002160675.1. Lineage (NCBI taxonomy): Bacteria > Bacillati > Bacillota > Erysipelotrichia > Erysipelotrichales > Coprobacillaceae > Thomasclavelia > Erysipelatoclostridium sp. An15. The sequence goes on along the minus strand of NZ_NFLA01000013.1, from coordinate 35,651 downwards.
TGATAATGCCGATATTAAATGTACTAATGATAATTGTCCAAGTAAATTAGTAAAGAATATCGTTAATTTTGTTGGTCGTGATGCTATGGATATTAAAGGTTTTGGACTAGCTTATGTTGAAACTTTAGTAAATCATGGCTATATTAAAGATATTAGTGATATTTATGGACTAATCGATAAACGACAAGAATTGCTGGATAAAAAAGTTATTGGTTTGGTAAAAAGTACTGATAATTTATTGAATGCTATTGAAGGTAGCAAAAATAATGATGCTACTAAATTATTAACTAGCTTTGGAATTAGTAATGTCGGTAAAGCGGCTGCTAAAAGCTTAATGAAGAAGTTTAAAAGTATTGATAACTTAATGAATGCATCTTATGCTCAGTTGATTGAAGTTAATGATATTGGAGATATTAGTGCCATGGCAATCATTGATTATTTTAAAAATCCTTATAACCAGGAAGTTATTCAGCGATTAAAAGATTATGGGGTTAATATGGAAATAATCGAAGATGAAGATAGTGATGATCGTTTTGATGGAAAAACATTTGTAGTAACAGGAACTTTACCAAATTTATCTAGAAAAGAAGCAGCTGCTTTGATTGAAAAACATGGTGGTAAAGTAGCTGGTTCAGTCTCTAAAAAAACAGATTATCTATTAGCAGGGGAAAATGCCGGGAGTAAACTTACTAAAGCCCAAAGTTTGGGAATTGATGTAATTAATGAAGAAACTTTACTAGAAATGGTGAAGTAGTTAAAATAGTGTTATAATGCACTCTATAAAGGAGGAAACTGCCAATATGAAAAAATTGATTACTTTATTAGTATTAGTTTTGTTGTTAGCGGGATGTAGTGATGCTAAAGAAACAGTAGAAACTCAAACAGCTAATGATGTTTCATCGGCTGATAGTTTAGATGAAGATTTTTACCGAATTGTAAAATTAGATAGATATGAAAAGCGCGATGATTATTATAACTCATTTGGAAATACTGATGATTTTCAAACGATAGGACGAGAATTACAGACAATTTCAACCGAGTATTTTTCTACTGATGATTATTATATGTCTGAAGGACAAAATTTAACTCGTTCAAATGTTGCTCAATTAGTAGAGCGTGATGACAGTAATCCTGATAAATATCCTCATACATTAGAAAATCAAGTTGGAACAGCTATTGGGGGTATCGATAGTCCTAATATGATTACAACTATCTATGAACAAGATTTTTATCAAAAATCTGGTGATGATTATGTTTTAAAAGGTGCTAGTCTAGCAATTGTTCTTGATCCAACAGATGCTAGTGGTGATGCTTTATTAAGTTATATGGATGAATCTGCGGTAGTTGAATTTGGACAACAGACAATTAGAAATCTTTATGAAGAAATTCAAAATTACAATGAAGATGATGAAAATGCTATTAGTGGTTTTAAAGAATTAAAAAATCAACCGCTTCTTATAACTGTTTATTATGCAACCAATACTAATGAAAGTGATATTGATGGAAGATATATTTTAAAAAGTTATTGTGATGGAAGCCTTGGCGATATTGAAACATTAGACTACCATACTTACTTATTTACAAGCAGCGAAGCTTCACAAGCTGATGAAGAAACATATTCACAGTTTGAAATATTTAAAAATAATATGAAGAACGCTTCATTTGAAGCTGTTGGTGTAGTTGGTTATGGTCGTTATAAAGATGGTGAAATTCAGTCAATGAGAATTAATATTAATGTAAATGTTAAAACCTATACTGAATTGGTTTATTTAGTTGAAACGGCTGCTGATGAGGTTAATTCACAGTTTAGTAATGACTTTGATATAACAGTACAAGTTAGTTCGCAAGATCAATTAGAAGCGATTATTATTAAAGACCAGGGTGAAGATGCTAGAAGTATCTTATTATATTAGGAGGAAAGTATGGAAAATAAAGAAGCAATGTTAAAAAAGCTGGGACTTAAGACAATGTTTAATATCAGTGATGAAGAAATGCCTGAGTTAATAGAAGAGTATGATATCTTCATGAACCATGTTGCTGTATTGGAAAAAATTGATACAGAGGGTGTTGACCCGTTGGCTTATCCTTATGAAATTGAAACAGCTTTTTTACGTGAGGATGAACCAGTAGATATTATTAGTCGTGAAGATGTTTTAAAGAATGCTAAATGCGTTGAAGATAATCAAATTAAAGTTCCAAAGGTGGTAAAATAATGAAAGTAATGTCAATTGAAGAATTGCATCAAAAACTTGTTAATCATGAAATTGATGTAAAAGAATATTATCAAGAATTATTTGAAGAAGTAGATTTTCAACAAAAAAGACTTAATGCTTTTGTAACAGTTACTAAAGATGAAGCATTGAAAAATATTGAAAATTTAGATGTAAAAGAAAATGAAATTTTAAAAGGAATTCCTGGTGTGTTTAAAGATAATTATAATACTAAAGGAATTAAGACAACAGCATCTAGTAAAATGCTTGAAGATTATGTTCCAGTTTATAACGCAACTGTTGTTGATAAATTATATGAAGCAGGAATTAGTTTAATTGGAAAATCAAGTATGGATGAATTAGCTATGGGTGGTACTAATAAATCTGCCTTAACAGGGCCAGTTTTCAATCCATGGGATTCATCAAGAATTGCCGGTGGTTCTTCAGGTGGAAGTGCGGCTTTAGTAGGAAGTGGTGTTGTACCATTTGCTTTAGGTAGTGATACTGGTGATTCAATTCGTAAACCAGCTGGTTTTTGCGGTGTAGTTGGTTTTAAACCAACATGGGGTAGAATTTCTCGTTTTGGAGTAATCCCTTATGCTTCAAGTTTAGATCATGTGGGAGCATTTACAAGAAATGTTCGTGATATGGCTATTGTAACTGAAGCATTAGCAGGTCGTGATGATCGTGATATGACTTCTAGTAATCTACCAGTACCTCATTATTTAGAAAATTTAACTAGTGATATTAAAGGAATGAAGATTGCTGTTTTAACAACAGTTAGCGATGAAATTAGAAATAAAGATATTAAAGAAAATTTTGAACATGTCATTGCAACTTTAAAAGAATTAGGAGCTGAAGTTGGTGAAGTAACTATTCCTCAATATTTAGCTAGAGCAATCTTACCAACATATACAATTATTGCAAATAGTGAGGCAACAAGTAATCATTCTTGTTTAGATGGTATTAAATATGGTGACCGCCAGCCTGGAAGTTCAACAGATGAAGTAATGATCAACTCAAGAACTGATGGTTTTGGGGCTCATATTAAACGTCGTTTTATTCTAGGAAACCTAGCTTTAGCAACAGAAAATCAAGAAAGAATGTTTAGAAAAGCACAACGAGTACGTCGTTTAATTGTTGAAGAATTAAATAAAATTTATAGTGAATATGATATTATTTTAACACCTAATAGTGGTAGTGTAGCACCAAAATTAGATGAAGCTAATGATGATCGTTTGTCAGATGAATATATTATTTTAGAAAATCATTTAGCACTAGGAAATTTTGCAGGAACACCAAGTATTTCTATTCCTTCTGGATTTAGTGATAAAATGCCGATTGCAGTTAATTTAATGGGGCGAGTTTTTGAAGAACAAACTGTATTAAATGCGGCATATGCTTTAGAACAAGCACTTGGTTTTGCAAATCAATATTCAAGAGAGGGGTAAGAAAAGATGAATTTTGAAACAGTTATTGGTTTAGAAGTCCATTGTGAACTTAAAACAAAATCAAAAATGTTTTCGGGTGCCCCGGTAACATTTGGTCAAGCACCAAACACTAATGTAAACATTGTTGATTTGGGAATGACAGGAGCAATGCCGGTTTTAAATAAAGCGGGTGTTGAATATGCTATTAGAGTATGTAGTGCTTTAAATATGGAAATTGATGAATTAGTTTGTTTTGATCGTAAAAACTATTATTATTCAGATTTACCTAAAGGTTTCCAAATTACTCAAGATCGTCATCCAATAGGACGTAATGGAACAATGAATATTGAGGTAAATGGTCAAAAGCAAGTTATTGAAATTGAACGTTTACATATGGAAGAAGATACAGCAAAACAATTGCATTTTGATGATTATTCTTTAATCGATTATAATCGTGCTGGAATTCCTTTGATAGAAATAGTTACCCGTCCTACTATTCGTAGTGGCGCAGCAGCTGCAGCATACTTAGAAAAATTAAGACAAATTTTATTATTTACTGATGTCAGTGATGCTAAGATGGAAGAAGGTTCAATGCGTTGTGATGTTAATGTTTCGATTCGTCCATTTGGTAGTGATAAATTTGGAACTAGAACAGAAATTAAAAACCTAAATTCTATTTCTAATGTACAAAAAGCAATTGAATACGAAGTAGCACGTCAAGAAAAAGTATTAATTAGCGGCGGTGAAGTACTTCAAGAAACACGTCGTTATGATGAAGATAAAAAAGAAACAGTTGTAATGCGTGCTAAAGGTGATGCTGTAGATTACAAATATTATCCAGAACCAAATATTTTACCAATTAGATTAGATCATCAATGGGTTGAAGATATTATTGCTAGAATTCCAGAAATGCCAGAATCTCGAGTAGAACGTTATATCAATGAGTATAAAATTCCTAAAACTGATGCCTTGATTCTTGTTCAAACTAAAGAAATCTCTGATTTTTTTGAAGCTGTAGTTAAACATACTAAATACTACAAAATTGCTTGTAACTGGATGTTAGGTGAAGTGCAAGCATATCTAAATAAAAATAATTTAATTATTACTGATACTAAAATGGCACCTGAATATTTAGCTAAAATGATCAATTATATTCAAGATGGTACAATTTCAAGTAAACAAGGTAAAAAAGTATTTGAGATTTTAATAAAAGAAGGTAAAGATCCAGAAATTATTATTGAAGAAAATAATATGAAACAGATATCTTCACCAGAAGAATTAACTGTTATTATTAATGAAGTTTTAGATGCTAATAGCCAATCAATTGAAGATTATCGAAATGGTAAAGATCGTGCAGTTGGATTTTTAATTGGTCAGATTATGAAAAAAACAGGTGGTCAAGCAAATCCTGCAGTTAGTAACAAATTATTAGTAGAGTTATTAAAACAGAGAATTTCATAATGTACAAATATTAAGATATTTGGTACAATTATCAAAGGAGGGATAAGTATGTCTCAAAAAAGATTTAGCTTTGATGATGATTTTGAAAATACAAGTAATGTTTCTGTTTCTCAAGGTCAGGATTCTTTAAATGATCGCTCTGTTACAGCTAATTCAAAAAATGGTAAAAATAAGATGAAAAAAAAGAAAAAAGGAAAATTTAAAATAAAGAAATGGCAAATTGCATTGATTATCTTTCTTTTGTTGATAATTATCTTTATTGTTTATGTATTTGTAGCTGGTAGCAACGAGGGACCGGTTTATGGTGATCGTTGTGCTTCGTTAATTGCAATAGATGAAACGAAGTTTGATGGTATTGAAGATACAATTGAAGCAGATGGCAATATTAATAGTGTTAATATTGAAGTTGATTGCCGAATCATTAAAATATCAATGGATTTTATTGATAATACAACTTCAGATACTGCTATTCAACTAGCAACAAATGCCTTACATACTTTAGATGATTCGTTAGGTGAAACAAAAGAAGAAGGTAGTGTATATAGTAATTTATTTGGTACTGCAAATGGTCGTGGTCAATACAATGTTGAATTTGTTTTGACAAGTAATGGTGATAGTAATTTTCCAATGTTTGGTACTAAACATCCAAGCAGTGATGAAATTACTTTTACAGGAGCTAATGTGGTTGACCAGGCAGCTACTGATCGTGCTAATAGTACACTAAATCAATCAGGTCAATAGACGAGCTAGGCTCGTCTTTTTTAAAGTAAAAAAGCGATATTATTAAGATGTATTTTTAATATGAAGTTTGTATCCGAGTAATAAAAGCGGATGGATGGGAGGAATTATGAAGAAAAATGATTATTTTTATGGCGAATGCGTAGATTTAACATATGATGGTCAGGGTATCGTAAAAGTTGATAATTTTACTTATTTTGTAAAAGGAATGTTAGTTGGTGAAACTGGTAAATTAAAAGTTATTAAAGTCTTAAAAAATTACGCAATTGCTCGCTTGATTGAATTAGATCAGGTTTCTAAGTATCGAACTGAACCACAATGTTCGGTGTTTAAAGCTTGTGGTGGGTGCCAATTACAGCATATCAATATTGGTGGACAAAGAAAGTTCAAGACTAAAAGGGTTCGTGATTGCTTAGAAAGAATTGGTAATTGTCATGTTTTAGTAAATGATTGTATTATGATGGATGATCCATGGTATTATCGAAACAAAGTCCAAATGCCAATAGGAATAAAAGATGGACATTTAGTTACAGGATTTTATAAACAAAAGTCTAACCAGATTATTCCTTGTGATAATTGTTTAATTCAAAATAAATTATCTAATGCTATAACTAATCGAGTAAGAGAGTTGATGGAAGAATTACAAATCCACCCTTATGATAAAATGGCTCGTCAAGGGAATATTAAGCATATTTTAACAAAACATGGTTATCACACTAACGAAATAATGTTAGTTTTAATAAGTTTTCAAAATAAGATCAATAATGTTGAAAAACTAGTCAGTATAATTACTAAAGAATATCCAATGATTAAAACAGTAGTTCAAAACATTAATCCTCGTGTAGATAATGTTATCTTAGGTGATCAAGAAGTTATTCTTTATGGTAAAGGTTATATTTATGATTATTTACTAGATAATAAATATAAGATTTCGTTAAAATCATTTTATCAGATTAATCCAATCCAAGTAGAAAAACTATATAGCAAAGCAATAGAATTTGCTCAATTAACTAACGATGATATTGTTTTAGATGCTTATTGTGGAATTGGAACAATAACACTTTCTCTGGCAAAATATGTAAAAAAAGTTTATGGTGTAGAGATAGTCGAAGCTGCAATTAATGATGCTAATAATAATGCAAAATTAAATAATATTGATAATGTTGAATTTAAATGTGATGATGCAGGAAAATATATGGTTGAATTAGTGAATAGAGGACAACATTTAGATGTGGTTTTTGTTGATCCACCACGAAAAGGTTGTTCAACTGAATTTTTAGACTATTTAATTAAAGCTAATCCAAAAAAAATCATATATATTTCTTGTGATGTAGCAACACAGGCACGTGATATTAAATATTTACAAGAACATAATTATTTTGTAGATCTTTGTCAGCCGGTGGATATGTTCCCACATACAACTCATATTGAAAATATTGTACGTTTAAATCGTGTTTAGAAGATTAACTTAAGATGCTAATAGCTATTTAGCTATCTTAAGTTTTTTTATTTATTAAAAACAACTTTTTACTTATTTATAGTAAAATATATAATATTATTAGGAGGAACTTCTATGACTGAAAAAGAAAAAATGATTAATGGTCTAAAATATAATCCTGCTAATTGGAAATTAGTATTAGATAGGGCAAAAGCCAACCGTATTTGTACTAAATATAATCGACGTGCTTTTAATGAAATTAATATGCGCTCAAGAAAGATGAAAAAGCTGTTAAATACTACTGGTAATTTTTGGATCAAACCACCATTTTATGTTGATTATGGCTATAATGTTTTTCTTGGTAAAAATGTAATGTTGAATTATGGATGTGTTATATTAGATGTTTGTCCAGTTAGAATTGGAGATCATACATTAATTGGACCGGGAACCCATATTTATACAGCGTGTCACTCTTTAAATGCTATGGAACGTAAAGCTGATATTGAGTGGGGAAAACCGGTTATTATCGGTAAAAATGTATGGATTGGTGGAAATTGTTGTATATTGCCAGGTATAACAATAGGTGATAATACTATCATTGGTGCTGGTAGTGTAGTTACAAAAGATATACCTGAAAATGTAGTAGCGGTTGGTAATCCATGTAAAGTAATTAGAAAAAATAGTGATTAGTATTATGATTTTATCCAATTTGAATCTTAGTATTAAATAGGATAGAATATAAATATAATGTTTCAAAGAGGAGGAAAGCATATGGCAAAATTAGATGGAAAAGTTGCAATTATAACTGGGGCAGCTGCTGGACTTGGTAAAGGAATTGCGACAGTTTATGCAAAGTATGGAGCTAAGATGTGTTTAATTGATATTGATAAGGAAGTTGTAAATACTGCTAAACAATTACAAGAAAAATTTCAAACAGAAATAATTAGTTATGTTGGTAGTGTAGCCAATAAAGAACAAATGCAAGAAGCAGCAAAAATAACAGTTGAAAAATTTGGCAAAATTAATATAGCTTGTTGTAATGCTGGAGTTTGTCGTTTAGCACCGTTTGAGCAGATGAGTGATGAAATTCGGGATTTTCATATCGATGTAAATATTAAAGGAGTTTGGAATACTTGTCAGGCGGTAATTCCATATATGTTAAAAAATGGTGGCGGTAGTATTGTAATTGCTTCTAGTGTTACAGGTGATATTGTTGCTGATGCTGGTGAAGCAGCTTATGCAATGACTAAATCAGCTTTAGTAGGTCTTACAAAGTCTTTAGCAGTTGAATATGCTAGTAGAAATATTCGTGTAAATTGTTCACAATTAGGATATGCTCGTACTCCAATGGTTGAAAAAATGGCTATTGAATCTAATCCAGATGATCCTGAAAGTGCAATTAATGATATTGCTAAAGGGGTACCAATGAACCGTCTTGCTAAACCAACTGAAGTAGGCGAATTATTTGCTTTTTTAGGTAGTGATGAATCTAGTTATCTTACTGGTTCACAGATTGTAATTGATGGCGGAAGTACTCTTCCAGAAACAATGAGTATCGGAACTAACTAATTAAATAAATGAGAAGGTCAAAAAAGTTATGAAAGAAGAATGTTTAATTTGTAAAGCACCACTTATTTATCTAGAAGAAGATGAAATGATGGAGTGTGAGTTTTGCCATAAAAAAGAGTTAAGTAAAACTAAATGTGTTAATGGACATTATGTTTGTAATGAGTGTCATAGTGCTGGTATTGATATAATTATTGATTCTTGCTTACATCAAACAAGTAAAAATCCTTATGATATATTTGAACAATTAGTATCATTGCCATTTTGTCATATGCATGGACCGGAACATCATATAATAGTTGGTTCTGCTTTGTTGACTGCATATAAAAATTCTGGTGGAGATATTGAATTAAAAAAAGCATTAATTGAAATGCAATCTCGAGGAAAACAAGTTCCAGGAGGAACATGTGGATTTTGGGGTGCTTGTGGAGCGGCTATTAGTTCTGGAATATTTATATCTATTATTACTGGATCGACACCATTAAAAGTAAAAGAGTGGGGATTATCTAATTTAATGACGGCTAAATCATTAGGTGAAATAGGTAGAATTGGTGGACCTAGATGTTGCAAACGTAATTCTTTTTTGGCAATGACATCAGCGATAGAATTTGTAAAAGAAAATTTAGGAATTGTGATGGAATCAAGTTCAATTAAGTGCACACATTCAAGTTCTAATAATCAATGTATTAAACAAAGATGTCCATTTAATCAAAGAACAGTTTAAGCTGTTCTTTTTCTTTAAATCGGTTCTAAAAAGTAGTATTATAAAAATAGATTGTATAAAGGAGAATAGATTGTGTTAAATAAATATAAGGATTATATAGGAGTCTTTGACTCTGGTGTTGGTGGAATAAGTGTATTAAAAGAATTGACAAAAATTTTACCAAATGAAAACTTTATTTTTTTTGGTGATTCAGCTAATGCACCTTATGGGGAAAAATCAACGGAAGAGGTGAGCACTTTAGTAACTAGAATTGCTGATGATTTAGTTAATCAGGGAGTCAAGGCAATTGTAGTTGCTTGTAATACTGCAACAAGTGTTGCTATTAGTCAATTAAGAGCTACATATCCTAATATTCCTATTATTGGAATGGAACCGGCAATTAAATTAGCAGCCATGGAACAACCTCATCATAATATTTTAGTTATGGCAACACCTGTTACTTTAAGATTAGATAAATATCAACAATTATCTAATAAGTTACAAGAGATTTCTAAATTTATTCCGGTGGCTTGTACAGGATTGGCTAAAAGAATTGAACAAGGAAATTTAGATGATGATGATATGTATCAATTGTTAAATGATCTGTTATCACAATACATAGGTAAAATAGATTGTGTTGTTTTAGGATGTACACATTATCCATTTATAAAAAAACAGATTCGTAAAGTTTTGGGAGATGTTCCTTTTTATGATGGAAATCATGGAACCGTAATGGAGTTAAAAAGACGGTTAGAAATCAATGGCCTTTTAACAAATAATCATAATAATGGAATAATTGAGTTTCAATCATCAAAAAATAATGTAGAGGAGTTACAGTTATATAAATGGTTTTATAATCAAGAAATTTAAATTATTGATAAATATTTTTAATTTGTATAAATATTTAATTAATTGCCAAGATTAAAAATAAAAGGGATGATTAAATGCAAAAAATATATTTTAATGGCGACATTATTACAATGAATGATATTAATGAAACAGTTCCAGCTATTTTAATTGAAGATGATAGTATTATTTTTACAGGTGAATTATCAAAAGCAATAAAAATAGCTAATGAAGATGTTGAAATGATTGATTTAGAAGGTAAAACTATGTTACCTGGATTTATTGATAGTCATAGTCATTTTACTGGTGTTGCTAATTCGCTTGGACAGTGTGATTTAAAAGACGCTAAATCATTTATGCAAATAAAAGAAAAAATCATTGATTTTATTAAGATAAATAAGATTAAAGAAAACGATTGGGTTTGTGCATTTAATTATGATCATAATAATCTACAAGAGCATTGTCATCCTGATCGTTTCTTTTTAGATACCATTTCAACTAAACATCCAATTATTTTGATTCATGTTTCTTCACATATGGGTGTAGTTAACACATTAGCATTGAAAAAAATGAATATTACTAATGATATATCTGATCCAGAAGGTGGACATTATGGTCGAGATGTAAATAGTGGTGAGTTAAATGGTTATCTTGAAGAAGAAGCATTTATTGAATTTAATAAACAGCGAGGAATGTTGCCAATTGAAAAGCTATTAGATTTGATGAAAAAAGCGCAGGATTTATATAGTTCTAATGGTATAACAACTGTTCAAGAGGGTATGGTAAATAGACAACTGTTTCAATTGCTTAAATTAGCTGCGAGTAAAAAAATATTTAAGCTTGATTTAATCGGTTATATTGATTTGTTAAAGGATCGTGATTTGTTAATAGATAATATTGAAAATAAAGATTATCATAATCATTTTCGAATAGGGGGCTATAAAATTTTTTTAGATGGATCTCCTCAAGGAAGAACTGCCTGGATGATAAAACCGTATTTAAATAGTCAGGGATATTGTGGTTATCCTCAATTTAGTGACGATCAATTATATCAGCTGATAGCTCAAGCAATAGAAGACCATCAACAACTATTAGCACATTGCAATGGTGATAGAGCCTGCCAACAATATATTAGTCAATTTGAGCGATATTTAAATAATTATCAAGGTGCTAAAAGTTATGATCCTGTAATGATACATGCTCAATTAGTTACTAAAGAACAATTAGATAAAATGAAAAAAATTCAAATGATTCCATCGTTTTTTATCGCTCATACTTTTTATTGGGGTGATGTACATATTGAAAATCTAGGTTATCAAAGAGCTAGTCAAATTTCCCCAGCAAAAACGGCTTTTAACCAAGGATTAAAAGTAACTTTTCATAATGATAGTCCTGTAATTTCATGCGATTTGATGAAAACAATCTGGTGTGCTGTTAATCGAAAAACTAAATCTGGTATCGATTTAGGCAAAGAAGAAACTGTAACTGTATATCAAGCTTTACAGGCTATTACGATAAATGGTGCATATATGTATCATGAGGAAAATATTAAAGGAAGTTTAGTGGCTGGTAAAAAAGCTGATTTAGTAATTTTAAATCAAAACCCATTAAAAACAGAGCCTTTAAATTTAGATAAAATTAAAGTAGTTGAAACTATTAAAGATGGACAAACTGTTTATAAAAGTGAAAAAAATCTTACTGGTGAGTAAGATTTTTTATTATAGATTTAAATCACTGATATAACTGTCTAAGTCGTAATTACCATTTAAAAGTTTACATGGTCGCCAATTAACAGAATCATCACATAATGAATGTAAAATTTCATCCGTTTTGCCAACACCGCTACCACCAGATGTACAAAATGGAATAATGGTTTTACCGGCAAAATTATAACTTTCAATGAAAGTATTAATTATTGTTGGTGCAACATACCACCAAATAGGAAAACCGATAAATATATAATTATAATCTGCAAAGTTTTCAATTTTATTAGCGATAGCAGGGCGTGAAGCAGGGTCCTTCATTTCGATCGTACTACGACTTTTTTTGTCCATCCAGTTTAAATCAGCATAAGTATATGGTATTTCTGGCTTAATTTCAAAAAGTGTTCCGTTTGTAGCTTTAGCGATATCACTTGCTACTTTTTTAGTAGTGCCAGTACATGAAAAATAAGCAACTAAAATCTTTTTATCCATATTTTTTACCTCCAATATATTATTATTTTAAATGTTAAAGTATACTATAAGTCAATACAATTTATTTAAAATAATAACTTTAAATCATACCATGTTTGATTAGCTAATGATGATTTAGAAATACCGTAATTTTTAAAACCAAATTTTTGATAATAAGCAATTAGTTCTTTTTTACATATTAATATACAACCTTTACGACCTTGCTTTTTAGCATCACTAATAACCTGTTTCATAATTTTTGAAGCGTAGCCTTGATTTTGATAAAGAGGGTCAGTATTTACCCCTAAAATAGCTTGGTATAAGCCATCTTCATGATGAAAAGAAGGATCATGATTCATTTCATCATAAATAGTGTCATAATTAGTAACTGGTTCATTAATAAATGCAGTAATATTATTTCCATCTCGCAATAACCAAAAATGATCAGGGTAGCTTAATAAGCGATAATAATATTCTTCTTTAGTAGCTGCTTCATTTGGAGGATAACATTTTTTCCAATTTCGGTTATTCGATCTAAATCACTTATTTTTGCATTTCTTATTATCATTATAGTTTTATCCTTTCTACACAATAAATGGTCTATAAATAGACCATTTAATTATTTAGTTACATTTCCAGAATTAATTCCCATGTTATTACTTGTAAGTGGTAACCAGTCTAGAATTTTATGAATATATTTGTCCCAGAAGTACCATTCATGACCACCACTATCAATAACATATGTATGTTTTACTTGTAATTGATTTAAATATTCATCAAAATCATCTACATTTTTTAATAAGCTATCATCTTTACCTATACAGATATATAATTCAGGTAAAGTTACATTTTGTGAAACTAATGTTTTTATTAAATGCTTGTAATCTTTATCAGAACCTTTAATATCTTCAGCTTTGCCAAATATAAATTCAAAATAATGTGACTCTTTAGGAATCAAAGGAATTTCAAGCGTACCGTTAAGATAATCATCTAACATTAATGCTGGTGAAAGTGCAGCAACATAACCAAAAGTTTCATGATATTTTAATCCGTTGATTAAAGCACCATAACCACCCATTGAAAGTCCAGCTATAAAAGTATCTTCTCTTTTATTTGATAATGGAAATAATTTACGGGTAAAAGTTACTAACTCTTCACCAATAAATTTACTCCAGCTTTCACCACTATAATTATTATCTAAATAAAACTTGTTTTCTCCAGCTGGCATAATAACAGCTAAATTATAGTCGTTTGCCCAAGCCTGGATTCTTGTACCACTAACCCAATCAGTATCATTACCAAAGATACCATGAAGCAAGTATAATGTTTTAAAAGGTTTTACTTCTTGATTATATGTAGTTTCATCGAAATTATCTACGGGAATAATTGCTTGAAAACTTACTGTTCTCATTAAATATTTACTTAAAAAATCTACTTTAATTAATGCCATATTAAAATCTCCTTTGCTATTTAAAATTTTATCATAAAATTGATGATAAAAAAATACTCTGAAAATATTTAGATAAGCATATTAATTGTTTGGAATCAAAAATCATTGTAGAATAATTTATAGAAGATAGAGGAGAATTAAGATGAAAAAAGTAACTTGTTTTTATTTAGAAAAATGTCCTTATTGCATTCAAGCAAAAAAAGCCTTAGATGAATTGATTGATGAAAATCCTGATTATGGTCAAGTAGAAATAGATTGGATTGAAGAATCAAGAAATCCAGAAATTATTGATCAATATGATTACTATGCAACACCTAGTATGTTTATTGGTCAAGAAAAGTTATATGAAGCTTATTTGTTTGAAACTTATGAAGAATGTAAAGCTCACGTAAAAGGAGTTTTAGATCAAGCTTTAGCTAGATAAAAATAGTCTCTTGAAAATAATTCAAGAGACTATTTTTTAATTTCCAAATGAAATACCTAGTAATTTTGCATCAGTAACTTCAGGACCATTAGGGTCAACAAATTTTAATTTACCTGCTGATTCATTTAACGGAATAGCAGATATTTCATTATTTTTCAATACCACTAATTTTCCATAGTCATTAGCCATAACTAGTCTTGCTCCTTCGATACCAAATCTTGTGGAAATTTGACGGTCATAAGGGCAAGGCTGACCACCACGTTGTGCATGGCCAATACAAGAAACACGGATTTCACTATCAATATATTGTGCTAATTCTTCAGCTACTTCATAAGCTACTGAACGGCCATTACGAGCTTGAACAATTGCTTTATATTCTTTTTTTGTAAGACGAGCATCTTCTTTAGAAATAGCTCCTTCAGCACAAGCAATAATACTAAATTTTTTACCATCTTTTTCTCTTTGTTTGATTGCTTTACTTACTTTTTTAATATCGTAAGGAATTTCTGGTAATAAAATAACATCAGCACCTGAAGCGATACCTGCTGATAAACAAATATGTCCAACTTTATGACCCATTACTTCGATTATAAAGACACGATTGTGACTAGCAGCAGTAGTATGAATTTGATCTAAATAATTAGTAGCAATATTTATTGCTGATTGATAGCCAAATGTATAATCAGTTCCCCAAGTATCATTATCAATTGTTTTAGGTAAGGCAATGACATTTAATCCTTCTTCAGATAGTAGATTTGCAGATTTAATAGAACCATTACCACCTAATACTACAAGACAATCTAGTTTTAAATCCTGATATGTTTTTTTCATGGCTGCTACTTTATCAAAACCATCTTCAATTACGCGCATCTTTTTAAATGGACATCTTGAAGTACCTAAAATAGTACCACCAACATTTATTATTCCTGAAAAGTCTTTTGGTTTCATTTTTTGATAATCACCATACATTAGACCTTTATAACCATGTAAAAAACCGATAATTTCTACATCTTCTACATTACGATATAATGTTTTTGCTAAGCCGCGCATAGTTACGTTTAAGGCTTGACAATCGCCTCCGCTTGTTAATAATCCAACACGCAATTTTATCACTCCTTCTTTTATTTTATTGACGTTCTTTGAAAAAATATTCTTGGCTGTTTAATGGCGGCTTTTTATTTTTAACTCTTTTATAAGTACCATCGCTTAAAAGTCGACTAGCTTTAACATTATCTTGAAGCATAGTTTCAAACATACCTACAACTCTTTTCTTTAATTTCTCATCTAGAACTGGAGCTGCAACTTCAACACGTCTTTCTAGATTACGAGTCATCAAATCAGCAGAAGAAATAAATACTTCTTGATCTTCACCAGTTCCAAAAATATAGATTCTTGAATGTTCAAGATAACGACCAACAATAGAGATAATATTAATATTTTCAGTTAGTCCAGGAACACCTGGAAGAATACAACAAATACCACGAACAATCATATCAATTTTTACACCAGCTTGACTAGCTTCTATTAATTTATCAATCATTTCTTTTGAAGTAACTGAATTGCATTTAAAACCAACATATGCTTCTTTTCCTTCTTTTGCTAAGGCAATTTGTTTATCAATTCGTTCAAAAATCTTAGAAATCATACAATTTGGAGCAACCATTAATAATTTTTCATCATTATCAGTTTCCCCAAGTGATAAATGATTGAAAATAGTATTCATTTCCTCACCAATTTCATGATTAGAAGTCATTAAAGATAAATCGGTATATAATTTTGCAGTATTTTCATTGTAATTACCAGTACCAATTTGACAAATATATTGAACCCCTTGATTGTTTTTATATGTTATTAAACATAATTTTGAATGAACTTTTAAACCATCTAAACCATAGATAACACGACAACCAGATTCTTCTAATCGTTTTGACCAGTCAATATTATTTTCTTCATCAAATCTTGCACGTAACTCTACTAATACAACGACTTCTTTACCGTTTTCAGCTGCTTCAATTAATGATTTAATAATTTTAGATTTTTTAGCTACCCGATATAAAGTCATTTTAATACTAGCAACATTTGGATCACGACTAGCTTCATCAAGTAATCGTAAAAATGGTGACATTGATTCAAATGGATATGCCAGTAAAATATCTTTCTTTAAAATCTGTTTAATCATTGGCACTCTATTTTCAACTAATGGACTATTTTGAGCTTCCAAACGTTTATAAAAAATTTCAGGATGAATAAAGCGTAAATAATCACGAAGTTTGCTTGTAAAGGATAAATCTAATGGTGCATTACTAGTAAATACTTGATTTTTCTTTAAATTCAAGAAATTCATTAGCATTAAGACTTCTAAATCTTCTAATCCTGGTGTCATTTCTAAACGCATTGGATTTAATTTTCGTCTTTGTTTAATTAATGTCTCCATCATTTCTCGATAATCTTCATGTCCCTCTAAAGAATGATCATCTTCATCAATATCAGCACTACGAGTAACGCGAATAAATGCTTTATTTTTAATTTTGTATTTAGAAAAAATCTTAGAAACAAAATGTAAAATAATATCTTCTACTAAAATAAATTTTCCTTGCATACTAGGAATAGCAATTAATCTTTGATCCATAGCATTAGAACAAGAAACAATTCCCATTTTACGTTTTCCTTTTTTAGATTCTAATTGAACAACAATATATAATTCACGATTTTTTAAAAAAGGGAAAGGTTGTCTTTTAGAAATAACTTGTGGAGAAACTAAAGGCAAGATTTCTCTTTCAAAATAATCTCCAAAATATTTGCGATCTTCTTTGTTTTTTAAATCTTTATATTTAACAATTCCCCAACCTAAAACATTTAATTCATCTAAAATATGTTGATAAATCTGGTCTTTTTTCTTATTTAAATATGTAATTCTTTTTAAACAGGCGTTTAGCTGTTGTTGGGCAGTCATTCCTGTTTTATTATCTTTAGATGCTGGATAGAATAACATTTGATCATATAATGATCCAATTCTAACCATAAAAAATTCATCTAAATTAGATTGAAATATTGAAATAAAACTTAATTTTTCTCCTAATGGAACATCTTTATCTTTGGCTTGCAATAAAACACGATTATTAAATTTTAGCCAAGATAACTCTCTGTTTTCCATGCATATATCCATAAAAAAATTCCTCCTAATTTTTCTTAGAAATAACATAATATTATTTTAGAAATTATTCAAGTAAAAAAGACTATCTTACAAAACCATAACCAATTCTTTAGATAACCTTAACATTTTGACATGAATTTCTACCATAATATGCCACTGTCTATTTTAATTATACTTTGATTTTATTAGATGACAACTTAATTTATTAAAAAAAACACCGTAATTTAAAACGGTGTTATTTCTATAATAAATGGATATTATGCTTTTCGCATTCTTCAATCATTTCTTGAGGCCAGATACTAGCTTGTACTTCGCCAACATGAACTTTATTTAATAATAACATACATAAACGTGATTGACCAATACCACCACCAATTGTATATGGTAATTCTTTATTTAAAATTTGTTTGTGGAATGGTAATTCTAATCGTTCCAAACAATTTTCTGCTTTTAATTGTTTAACTAAAGTGTCTTCATCAACACGAATTCCCATTGAAGATATTTCTAAAGCACATTGTAATGGTTCGAACCAGAATAAAATATCACCATTTAAATCCCAATCATCATAATCAGGAGCGCGGCCATCATGTTTAATACCGCTTTTTAATTTCTTTCCAACTCCCATTACAAAAACGCAGCCTAATTCTTTACAGATTCTGTTTTCTCTTTCTGTAGGAACCAAATCAGGATAACGATCTTCAAGTTCTTGAGAAGTGATGAAATGTATTTGATCAGGTAATGGATTAACAGCTTGAGGGTATTTATACCAAACTTCGTGTTCCATATGTTTTATTACTTTAAAGATTTCACGTACATGATGTTTTAAAGTTTCTTCATTTCGTTCTTCTTTAGCAATGATTTTTTCCCAATCCCATTGATCTACATAGTATGAATGTAAATTATCGACTTCTTCATCTTTTCTAATGGCATTCATGTTAGTATATAAACCTTCATGCATTTTAAAGTTATATTTTTTTAATGCCATTCTTTTCCATTTTGCAAGGGAATGAACAACTTCAATTGTTTGTCCAGGAATTTCTTTAATTTCAAAAGAAACCGGAGATTCAAAACCATTTAAGTTATCATTTAAACCACTGTTTCTAGGTACGAATAATGGAGCAGAAATTCTTGATACTCCTAAAACTTTTCCTATTTCTTTTTGAAATGTGTCACGAATGTATTTAATTGCTTCCTGTGTTTGACGCAAGTCTAAAACAGGATCATAGTTTTCTGGTAAAATCAGTTTCATTGTAGTATTAACTCTCCTTTGATTAATTTTTATCCATTGTAACATGTATAAAGACAAGGTTACAACACTAAAATAGTGGATTTTTATTGTAAAAGACTAAAAAAACCGCTAATATTGTACGTGTGTGATAAAGGAGTGTAATAAAAATGGTAATCGATAATAAAAAGTATCAGACTTATTTGCAAATTTTAAAAGAAGAATTGGTACCGGCAATGGGTTGTACGGAACCAATTGCATTAGCTTATTGTGCAAGTAAAGCGCGTGATGTTTTAAATGCTGTTCCTACGCATTGTTTAGTAGAAGTTAGTGGGAATATTATTAAAAACGTTAAAAGTGTAATTGTTCCCAATACCCATTCTTTAAAAGGAATTGAAGCAGCTGTTGCAGCTGGAATAATTGCTGGTAAAACAGATCGAATCCTAGAGGTAATTGCAGATGTAAAAAAGGAACAGATTAGTAAAATAGAAGAATATTTAGCTAAAGATTGTATCGAAATTAAACCGTTGGATAGTGATCATATTTTAGATATTAAAATTACATTGTTCAATAATAATGATAAGGTAGTAGTTAGAATTGTTGATCAACATACTAATATTATCTTAATTGAAAAAAATGATGAAAAAATATTTGTAAAAGATGAAAATTGCAAATGTCAAAAAGAAAATAATAATCGTGATTGTTTAAATGTTGCTGATATATATGAATTTGCAAATACTGTAAAGATAGATGATATCAAAGCAACGATTGAACGACAAATAAACTATAATAGTGCTATAGCTAAAGAAGGATTAGAAAATGATTATGGTGCTAATATTGGTAGTGTATTATTAAAGACTGGTGATGATATTGCAATCAAAGCTAAAGCTATGGCCGCTGCTGGTAGCGACGCTAGAATGAGTGGATGTGAATTACCAGTTGTAATCAATTCTGGAAGTGGTAATCAAGGGTTGACTGTTTCATTGCCGGTAATCGAATATGCTAAAGAATTAAAAGTTAGTCAAACAAAATTATATCGGGCTTTAGTACTAGCTAATTTAATTGCAATTCATCAAAAATCCGGAATGGGTCGTTTATCAGCATATTGTGGGGCAGTAAGTGCTGGTTGTGCTGCTGGCTGTGGAATTGCTTATTTATATGGTGGCGATTATAAATGTATTGCTCACACTATTGTAAATTCATTGGCGATAACTTCAGGAATTATTTGTGATGGAGCAAAGTCTTCTTGTGCAGCTAAAATTGCTGCAAGTGTTGATGCTGGGATTTTAGGATATCGAATGTATATTGAAGGACAGCAGTTTAAAGATGGTGACGGTATCGTTAAAAAAGGAGTTGAAAATACTATCGCTAATGTTGTTAGACTTGGTAAAGAAGGCATGAAAGAAACTGATAAAGAAATAATCAAGATTATGACAAATTGTTAGTTAAAAGCTGTCTAGACTATTAGATGGCTTTTTTATTAGAAAATTTGAAAACTAGTAAAAATAGATTGTAAAGATAAAATATTTTAAAATAAACAACTATTTTTTTATTTTTTAAATAAATACTTATTATTGGCTTTAGATTAATTATTATGATAAACTAGTCATATGTGAGGTGAAATAATGAGCGCGCGTTATGTTGTAATGGATTTTGAAACTACCGGAATCAATAAATATCATGATGATGAAGTAGTACAAGTAGCTATTATTAATCAAGATGATGAAATTTTATTACATGAGTTGTGTTGCCCTAAGCATCATTTTTCTTGGGTAGATGCTCAAAAAGTTCATGGGATTACACCAGCTGTGGTAAAAAATAAAATGCCTTTTGAACATTATTTAGAACAGATTATTAGTATATTTGAAGATTATGATTTTATTGTTTGTTACAATATTGCTTTTGAAAAAGGAATGTTGGAAAATTATGGTATTGATGTTTCAAAATACCAGTTTCGTGATCCAATGAAAGAGTTTGCTCCAATTTATGGAGAAAAAAGTTATCGTGGTGGTTATAAATGGAAATCACTGACTGTTTGCGCTCAGTACTTTGGTTTTGAGTTTAAAGCACATGATGCTTTAGAAGATGTAAAGGCTACTCGTTATTGTTTTGATAAGATTCAGGAATTAAAAAATCATAAAAAACAATTGCAAGAAGCAACAATTGATAATTGGCAAAGTTTATTTAGAAAACAGATAATAAATAATGGACAACAAATATATGACAATAACAGTGTAGATATTATATATCAAGAAAAACAACAGATTGTAGCTAGTGTTAAAGGTAGTCAAGATTATTTAGTGTCAATTATTGTTGAACAGGGTAAAATAAAAAAGATGGCATGTAATTGTCCTTATGCAATGCGTGGTAATAAATGTAAGCATATGGCAGCTTTATTGATGAAAATCAATGAGTAGTGGAGGAATTATGGCAAATAAATATCGATTAAAAATTATATATAAAGATATAAATGAAGTTTTTGATATTGAACAAGATAAATCATTTGAAGAACTAAGTGATATTATTAATACTATGGTGGGAATTAAAAAATATCACGATTATACTTTTTTAAAAGGAAAAACTGTATTAGCTGCCAATAACTTGGATACTCGTTTTTGGCAGCTGGCTGGAAATTTAAAATTAGAAGATAAATTATTATATACTGTTAGTGATAATAAGCGTGCATATAGTATTAAAGTAATTGTTTGGGATTATATTATTGAATCAGATAATAAAACAATGGAAAAATTTATCCAGATGGCTAAGCATTTAGAAGCAATCAAACCTAAACAAAAATATTATTTATCGGTAAAAAAACAGAATTTTATTGATAAAGCTTTATATGATTGCTATGGTGTCTTAAAGGATTTGGATTTTAGTGGTATTTATAATTTTCATTTGTTGAAAAATAATGAAAATTATTCAGTTGTTAAGCTTATTTATTATATTTTAGATGATAAATACGAATTATGGATTTATAATAATTTAGATGATAAAGAAAATGATGATTATGAGTATTTGATAACTTTTTACCGTGAGGATCGAGCTTATTTTAAAGGATATCAAGGCAGCCATCGTAATATTTTTGTCTTGCATCGTGATAATACTTTAAAAAATAGTGATTTTGAAAATGTATTTAATATTTTGAATCGAATTACATATATGTTAACTACTGTTGATAGTGATATATTATTTAAAAATCATGAAAATTTTTTAGTATATGATTTTGTAACTGAACAAGTGCTAAAATAAAAATGTTTAATATTAATGAAAACTAAAGGATAGATATAATTGATTGTCGATAAATTAACAAATAAAGCTATTGGTAACTTTGCTTAACCAATAGCTTTATTTTTATAAATCAAAATCATCTAAATCATCACTACTATCATCAAAGAATTCTTTGCCAACTACTTTTTTACGATCTCTAGCTTCTTCAACAAGATGTGAAATTAGATCTTTTACTTCTTTTGGATTTTTTACATTTTTTAATAAAACTTCTTTATCACTATCTGCTTTAGTAGATAAAACAATTGTACCAGTACCAAAGATTTTTTGTGCTAATGATCTTTTAAGACATAGATCTGTGATTCGGTATAAAAGTAATTCATCATAGTGAGTATTAAAAAGACCGGTTTCTTGATATAAACGTTCATTTTTAATTTCATATTTAGTGAAACTAATTGGAAACCACATAAAATGTTTTCGATCTTTCCAAACAGTATTGTTATTCATAAAGTTCACCACCTTTATTTGCTTTTAAAAATTATATCAATAATTTTGGTGTTTTAAAATAAAAAATTAAATTGTATAAGATAAAATTATATGATATACTCTCACAGAAATATTTAGAAAGGTATGTAGAATGATTGAAAATAAATTTAATGAATTAGGATTAAGTAAAAATGTATTAAAAGCAATTGCAACAATGGGATTTTCTAACCCTTCACGGATTCAAGAAGAGGCAATACCAGTATTATTAACAGGTGTTGATGTAATTGGGCAGGCTCAAACGGGGACTGGAAAAACATTAGCATTTGGAAGTGTTTTATTATCAAAGTTAAAAGCTGGTAATGATATATTGCCACAGGCAATTGTTTTATCACCAACTCGTGAATTGGCAATGCAGATTCATGAAGAATTGGGACGAATTGGTAAATTCAGTGATTGTCGAATTACTTGTGTGTATGGAGGCAGTGAAATTGAACGACAGATTCGTAATATTAAAAAAGGTGTTGATATTATTGTTGGAACACCAGGACGGGTTATGGATTTAATGCGCCGTAATGTTTTAAAATTAGACAATATCAAGTATGTTGTATTAGATGAAGCTGATGAAATGTTAAATATGGGATTTGTTGAAGATATTGAAACGATCCTTGAAAAAGTCGATGATGATCGTCAAACGATTTTATTTTCAGCAACAATGCCAGCAGGAATTAAAAAAATTGCTCAAAATTATATGCATGATGATTTTAAACACGTTGCGGTAATTTCAAAACAAACTACAGCAACTTCAGTTAAACAATATTATTATGAAGTAAAGCATAAAGATCGTTTTGAAGCGATGTGTAGATTAATCGATGCTGCTGATATTAAAACCGGTATTATTTTTTGCCGTACTAAAAGAAGTGTTGATGAAGTTACAGAAAAAATGCAACAGGCAAAATATAATGTTGAAGCTATGCATGGTGATTTATCACAAAATCATCGTTTGAATACGTTAAGAAAGTTTAAAAATGGAACTATTAATTTTTTAGTTGCTACTGATGTAGCTGCTCGAGGAATCGATGTTGAAAACGTAACCCACGTAATTAATTACGAGTTACCACAAGATATCGAATCTTATGTTCATCGAATTGGACGTACTGGTCGTGCTAATAAAGAAGGACAGGCTTATACTATCATTACGCCACGCGAAAAAAGCTTTTTAAGACAAATCGAACGAGTAACTAAAACAACTATTTCTAAAGCTAAAATACCTACTCTTCAAGAAATTTCTGAAAATAAGATTGGAACATTAGTAAGTCAGGTCGAAGATGAAATTTTAGCTGGAAATCATAAGAAATTTAAATCAATTATCAATGAATTAGATCCAACATTATTACCAGATTTTGCTGCAGCATTATTACATATGTTATATCGTCAACAATTAGGATATGATTATAAACGTGATGAAATTCAAGAGATAACTAATTCTAAAAAACAACGGCAAAGAAATGAAGATGGTTATGTAAGAATTTTTATAACTGCTGGTAGTATGGATCGCATTAAAGCAAGTAATATTATTAATTTCTTTGTTTCTAAAGCTGGAATTAGAAAAGATGATATTGGTGATATTGATATTAAAAGAAAATTTACTTTTGTCGATATTAATGAACAGGTAATTAGTAAGGTGTTAAAAAAATGTAATCGTCAAAAGATCAATAATCGTCGAATTGAAATAGAAATTGCAAACCAAAAGTAAGATAGAAAGATTGTGTGAAAGCGCAATCTTTTTTTTGGAAAAAATAATTTTTAAACCGCTTACACTTGAACCGATTGAATAAGATGTGTATAATATACTCATGGATTAATTCTAAGGAGGATTAGATTAGATGAAAAAATATGTTTATATGTTTAGTGAAGGGAACGAAATGATGCGTGACCTTCTTGGTGGTAAAGGTGCTAACTTAGCTGCTATGGTTAATTTAGGATTACCTGTACCTCAAGGTTTCACTGTTACAACAGAAGCATGTAATGAATATTATGCTGATGGACAAATCATCAATGATGAAATGAAAAAACAAATTGATGAATGCTTAGAAAGACTTGAAAAATTAGCTGGTAAAAAATTAGGAGATATGGAAAACCCATTATTAGTTTCTGTACGTTCTGGGGCAAAATTCTCTATGCCAGGTATGATGGATACAATTCTTAACCTAGGTTTAAATGATCAAACTGTTGAAGTAGTAGCAAAACAATCAAACAATAGAAGATTTGCTTATGACAGTTATCGTCGTTTTATTCAAATGTACAGTGATGTCGTTTGTGAAATCGACAAAGAAAAATTTGAAGAAAAATTAACTGAATTAAAAACTAAAAATGGATATGAAAGTGATTTGGATATCACTGCAGATGATTTTGAAAATATTATTATTCCTCAATATAAAGAAATTTTCAAAACAGAATTAGGAAGAGATTTCCCACAAGATGCTAAAGAACAATTAATGGGGGCTGTTCTAGCTGTATTTAGATCTTGGAATAATGAACGTGCTATTATCTATCGTAATTTAAACGGTATTTCTCATGATTTAGGTACTGCAGTAAACGTTCAACAAATGGTATTTGGTAATATGGGTAATGACTCAGGAACTGGGGTATTATTTACTCGTAATGCTGCTAATGGGGATAATCATATTTATGGTGAATATTTAATTAACGCACAAGGTGAAGACGTTGTTGCTGGTATTAGAACACCTCAAAAAATCGCTAAATTAGAAGAAGATATGCCAGAAATCTATGCTCAATTAGTAAAAATTGTTAAAGGCTTAGAAACTCATTATCGTGATATGCAAGACTGTGAATTTACAGTTGAAAATGGAAAATTATTCATTTTACAAACTCGTAATGGTAAACGTACAGGTCAAGCAGCTTTAAAAATTGCAGTAGATTTAGTACATGAAGGATTAATTACAAAACAAGAAGCTTTAACTAGAATTGAAGCTGATCAAGTATCTCAATTATTACATCCAAACTTCACTGAAGAAGCTTTGAAAAATGGTAAAGAATTAGCAGAAGGTTTACCTGCTTCACCAGGTGCTGGTTCAGGTAAAGTATATTTAACAGCTGATAAAGTTCATGAAATGAAAGAAGCTGGAGAAAATGTTTTATTAGTAAGACATGAAACTTCACCAGAAGATATCCAAGGTATGGTTGACTGCGAAGGTATCTTAACTTCTACTGGTGGTATGACTAGCCATGCAGCTGTAGTTGCTCGTGGTATGGGTAAATGCTGTATCGTAGGTGCTAAAGCATTATCAATTGATTATGATGCAAGAACATTTACAATTGATGGTGTAACTTATCCAGAAGGAACTGAATTATCATTAGATGGTACTACTGGTAAAGTATACGAAGGTGTCTTAGAAGTACAAGAATCAGAATTAACTGGTGACTTTGCTGAATTAATGAGCTGGGCTGATGAAGTTAAAACTTTAGCAGTTCGTGCAAATGCTGATAGTCCTAGAGATGCTGAAGTAGCAATTAAATTTGGTGCTGAAGGTATTGGATTATGCCGTACAGAACATATGTTCTTTGAAGGAGATAGAATTGAATATGTAAGACAAATGATTCTATCTGATACAGTTGAAGAAAGAATTAAAGCATTAGATGAGTTATATAAATTCCAAGTAGAAGACTTTAGAGGAATTTATCGTGCTATGGTAGGTTTACCAGTAACAGTACGTTTATTAGATCCACCTCTTCATGAATTCTTACCACATACTGATGAAGAATATCAAGCAGTTGCTGATAAATTAGGTAAGACTTTAGAAGAAGTTAAAATTAAAGGTGCTTCATTAAAAGAAATGAACCCAATGTTAGGACATCGTGGATCTCGTTTAGCAGTAACTTATCCAGAAATCTACAATATGCAAGTAAAAGCAATTGTTGATGCTGCAATCGATGTTGAAAGAGAATTAGGATGTACAATTGTTCCAGAAATCATGTTACCATTAATTGGTAGTGAAGCTGAAATTGTATATGTTAAAAATAATGTAGTAAAAGCTATTGAAGCTGCTAAAGAAGCTAAAAACTCTGATATCCAATATAAGATTGGTACTATGATTGAAATTCCTAGAGCTGCTTTAACTGCTGATCAAATCGCTAAACACGCAGAATTCTTCTCATTTGGTACAAACGACTTAACTCAAATGACATTTGGATTCTCTCGTGATGATATTGGAAGCTTCTTACCAGATTACATTGATAAAAAAGTATTCCAAGTTGACCCATTTGTTTCATTAGATCAAAATGGTGTTGGACAATTAATTGAAATTGCTGCTCAAAAAGGTCGTAGCACTCGTCCTGATATTAAATTAGGAATCTGTGGAGAACATGGTGGAGATCCTGAATCTATTAAATTCTGCCACAAAGCAGGTTTAAATTACGTTTCTTGTTCACCATACCGTGTATTAGTAGCTCGTTTAGCTGCTGCACAAGCTGCTGCAGAACAAATTATCTTAGAACATAACAAAGATAAAGTTATCGTATCTGATAAATAAGATAATAAATTTAACGTCTCTTGAATAAAGAGACGTTTTTTCTTTTTATCGTCTAATTATTTTGTTATAATGTTTTTGGTGATTAAATGAAGAAAATTGTTATAGTAGCAACAGGTGGTACAATTGCAGGTAGTGGTAAAGCTGGAAAAACAGCTAATTATCATGCTGGTACAATTGCCATCGAAAATATTGTAGAATCTATTCCATTAATTAATGATGTTGCAGATTTAGAAGCAATCCAGCTGTTTAATTTTGATAGTAATGAAATGAATGAAGAACGCTGGATTATTTTAGCTAATAAAATTAATGAACT
This sequence comes from Erysipelatoclostridium sp. An15, assembly GCF_002160675.1. Taxonomy (NCBI): domain Bacteria; kingdom Bacillati; phylum Bacillota; class Erysipelotrichia; order Erysipelotrichales; family Coprobacillaceae; genus Thomasclavelia; species Erysipelatoclostridium sp. An15. The sequence continues at coordinate 8,255 of NZ_NFLA01000013.1, read as the reverse complement.
AACAAAAAGAGATGATGTTGATGGTGTTGTTGTTACCCATGGAACAGATACGCTCGATGAAACAGCTTATTTTTTGAATTTAACTTTGCATACCTACAAACCGGTAGTTTTAACTGGGGCAATGAGACCAGCTAGCGCTACTAGTGCTGATGGTCCGTTGAATTTATATCAGGCAGTATGCTTAGCATCAAGTGATGAAGCAATTGGTCATGGTGTTATGGCGGTTTTTTCAAGTACGATATATTCTGGTCGTGATATTCAAAAAACTAATAACTTTAAAACTGATGCTTTTGATCAAAAAGATTTTGGCTGTCTTGGATATATGAACGATGATAAAGTAATGATGTTTTCAAGAATGTTTAAAAAACATACTTTATTATCAGTGTTTAGTAAGATGACTTTAGCTAAATTGCCAGCTGTAGGAATTGTATATTATTATGTTGGTGCTGATGCCCGTATTTTAGATTTTATGGCTCAAAATCATCGTGGGATTGTCATAATTGGCAGTGGCCGTGGTAATTACAATAAAGCCTGGTTAGAAAAAATCGAAAGTTTAAGTGCAAAAGGCATTGTTTTTGTCCGTGCTTCTCGAGTACAGCAAGGGATTGTCATTGAAGATGAATATTTTGATCCTGATAATATTTGTGTTCCAGCCAACACTTTATCAGGTCAAAAGGCACGGGTATTATTGATGTTATCATTAGCATATACTAATGATATTAAGGAAATTAAGAAGATATTTAATGAATATTAGGAAAGGGGCATAATAATGGGACAAATTAGATTAAATCTTGATAGCATTGCAATGATGTTGTTTTGTGCCCGATTAAAAGCCTATAAAGAAGCGCCTTTATCGAATGACGAATGGCTTGTAGTCGAAAAGGCAATTAAAAAACATGGGTTAAAAGGACCAGCTAGTTTATTGTCGATGAGTCAAAGTGAATTAGAGGAATTATTAGAGATCAATGAGTTTGTTGCTTATAAAATGAGCAAGCGAATAAAAACATTAAATATATTTTTAAGTATCTTGAATAATTTTGAAGAAAAAGGTATCAATGTCACTACAAAATACGAAGATAATTTCCCTAATCTTTTAACAAAACATTTAAGAAAAAGAGCACCGTTATATTTATTTTATTGTGGTGATATTAGCATAATTAAAAATGGTATTTCGTTAATGGGGTTAGTTAAAGTAACAAAAAAAGATCGAATTCATACTAAACGTTTGATTGATAAAGTTGTGGATGAAGATTATGTATATATTTCTAATGATTCAAAAGGAATTGATACTGTTGCGTTAAAATATGCTTTACAACATGGCTGTAATTGTGTAAGTTTTGTCTGTGAACGTTTAGCGGCTAAACAAAAAGAATATAGTCGTTATATTAAAAATGGGCAATTAGTAATGTTATGTGCAGAAGATCCGAATTCTTACTTTGATGTTACTAATGCTATTGATCGTAATAGTTATGTTTGTGCTTTATCAAAATATCAGATTATTATTTCAAGTAGCATTAATAACGGTGCTACCTGGTTTACTGCATTACAGAATTTACATAATAAATGGACAATTCCAATGGCAATTGAAGGGGTTTATTTAGGAAATGATCGTTTGTTAGATATGGGAGTAACACCGGTGTATGTAAATGATGTTTTATCTGATTATACATTTGATATGATTTATGAAAAAAATAAAAAAGTAATTGAAAACAATGAGATAAATATTGATCAAATGTCAATATTTGAATTTATAGGAGAATAAAATGGATTATGATTATCGTAAGTTTCCAGCAACATCTTTGATTGTTGGAATCTGTATTGTTGTTTATATATATACAACAATAAAATATGGATTTGAAATGAATGCTTATCAGGGAATTGAAGCTGGGGGATTTAATCCGATTTTGGTAATTGAACTAAATCAATATTATCGTTTAATAACAGCAAATTTTATTCATTTTGGAATTATGCATATTTTTTGTAACTGTTATTCTTTGATAAATTTAGGCTCAGTTATGGAACATTTGTTGGGAATGAAACGCTATTTAATTATATTATTATCTTCAGCGCTGGCAACGACAGTTTTACCATGTATTTATTATATGTTTACTGGAAGTGGTGCTAATAGTATAATGGGAGGTATCTCAGGGGTAATTTTCGGTTTAATGGGTTCATTACTTGCTTTGGCTTGGAAATTTAAAAATGTTTATGCTTACCTGTTTAAACAAATTGCACCTAGTGTTATTTTGATGCTTTTGATTTCTGTATTGATTCCATCAATATCGTTATCTGGACATGTTTCTGGAATGATAGGCGGGTTTGTTGCAACTTTGTTAGTGATTAAATTTATGCCTCTTTCATTTTGGAAACCAAATGACCATAATTTTGTTAATTAATAAGGAGAGAAGAAATGAAACAAACAGTAAAAAAAGCAATTATTCCAGCAGCGGGACTTGGAACACGTTTTTTACCTGCTACTAAAGCGTTAGCAAAGGAAATGCTACCGATTGTTGATACACCAACAATCCAATATATTATTCAAGAAGCTGTTGATAGTGGAATTGAAGAAATTTTGATTATTACTAATTCAAATAAACATTCAATGGAAAATCATTTTGATAAATCATATGAATTAGAAGCTCGTTTAACTGAAGCTGGAAAAATGGATCAGGTTAAAATGATCCAGGATATTGCCAATATGGCTAATATTTACTATATCCGTCAAAAAGAACCTAAAGGGTTAGGGCATGCTGTATTATGTGCAAAATCGTTTATCGGAGATGAGCCTTTTGCGGTTTTATTAGGTGATGATGTAGTTGTTAATGAAGGTGGTAAACCGGCTTTAAAACAGTTGATTGATAGTTTTATGAAAAAAGAAGCTTCAGTTGTAGGAGTGCAGACAGTTGATCATAAAGATGTTAATAAATATGGGATTGTCAGTCCATCTAAATCTCATCCTGTTGAAAGTAATGGCCGTTTAGTTAAACTTAATGATATGGTTGAAAAACCAGAAGTTGATAAGGCGCCTAGTGATATGGCGGTGTTAGGACGCTATGTATTAACACCAAAGATTTTTGAATTGTTAGAGACACAACAAAAAGGGGCAGGAAATGAAATTCAGTTAACGGATGCTATTAAAAGATTAATGGATATACAGGCAGTATATGCATATGATTTTGAAGGTATTCGTTATGATGTAGGAGATAAATTTGGTTTTGTTAAGGCAACAATTGATTTTGCTTTAAAAAGAGATGATTTAAAAGAAAAAGTTCACGATTATATTAAAAAAATTGTAGAGGAAGAAATGTAAATGGGATTTAATGAAAAATATCAAGAATATAAGCAAAGAAAAGAAGCAAAAGCTTTTTTTAATCAGCATAACACTGAAAAAGTTCGTGGCAGTGACTATTTAATTGCTTTTGCAGTTGGTATTGCGGTAACAGCGTTTTTAAATGTTCTTCTTATTTCAACTGGATTTAGTTTTATGCTTTTAACGGTTGTAATTGGAATTATTCAAGCTCAGGCAATACGACGTGTCTTAAATAAAAGTGGACAGCAGTTAGCTATTATTTCTGTCATAACTTATTTTTTAGGAATTGTTGTTTCACAAACTCTATACAGTTATTTGACTTTACCAATAAATGATTTTTCGATTATATTTGATTTATTTTTGACTTATCTTAGATTGTTGTTTACTGGTGATTTTAGAAGTCTGATAATTTATTTATTTGGGGCAATTGTTTCTTATTTGTCAATTAAAGATTAATAGTAATGTTATTTTATCAATTGACTATGTTAAAAAAGATATTTTAAAACATTAATTTTCTATAATCTAATAAAAACACTGTAACTTTAAGTAGTTTTGACTATTTAAAGTTACAGCTTTTTTATTTTAAATTATCTTTTAATATAAAAAATTTTAATGTTGGCAATACAAATAATTTTACTATGTTTTAATGTAATAGTGCGATGTAATATAGGCATTGTACTTAAGGGTAAATGAAAATTATAATTATAGTATAAAAATAATTGTTTTATTATGTGTGTTAATAATATATGGTTTAGTGGTTGTTTTTGCTAAAAAGTTATGACTCATTAGATTTAAAAACTATTTAAAAATTTTTAGACATTATTGTAATAATTGAAAACGTTATTTTTATGGAAATATACTACAATTGATTTATAAAGTGTTTCATACGTGACTGAATTTTTTGATAAAATCTTATTAATAAATTGAATAAAAATACGATATTCAGGTTTCTAATTTTAATCTTTTAAATAAGTTTGAAAAATTGATATTTTTGAGATTTTTCAATAAGTAAAGTCTTTTGACATTTATATAAACAAAGTAGTATAATGAAGTTATGCAAAAGGAGGATTTAAAAAAATGGCTAAAAAGTTTTTATCAATGGATGGTAATACTGCTGCTGCGCATGTCGCCTATGCCTTTACAGAAGTTGCTAGTATTTATCCAATTACACCTTCATCTCCAATGGCAGAAAATGCAGAAGCGTGGGCCACTCAAGGTAAGAAAAATATCTTTGGTTCACCAGTAAACGTAATCGAAATGCAATCTGAAGCTGGGGCTGCTGGTGCTGTCCATGGGGCTTTACAAGGAGGAGCTTTAGCTACCACTTTTACAGCGTCTCAAGGACTTTTATTGATGATTCCAAATTTATACAAAATTGCTGGTGAATTATTACCAGGTGTTTTCCATGTGTCTGCAAGAGCATTGGCTACTAGAGCACTAAATATTTTTGGTGATCATCAAGATATATATGCATGCCGTCAAGTCGGAATGCCAATGATTTGCTCTCATTCAGTTCAAGAAGTTATGGACTTGGGAGGAATTGCACATTTAACTGCAATTAAAGCTTCAGTTCCAGTTATGCACTTTTTTGATGGATTTAGAACATCTCATGAAATTCAAAAAGTTGAAGTAATGGATTATGATGTTCTTGAAAGCTTGTTAGATAAAGAAGCATTAGCAAGATTCAAGCAAAATGCGTTAAACCCTCATATCAATCCAATTGAAAGAGGTGGCGCTGAAAACGATGATATCTATTTCCAAGGACGTGAAGCTCAAAATAAACATTACGAAGCTGTTGTTGAAATTGTAAATGATTATATGCAAAAAATTTCTGAAATTACAGGAAGACATTATGCACCATTTACATACTACGGAGCACCAGATGCTACTAGAATAATTATTGCAATGGGTTCTGTAACAGAAACAATTAAAGAAACAATTGATGAATTAGATCGCAGAGGCGAAAAAGTTGGTTTAATTAAAGTACATTTATATCGGCCATTTTCACCTAAATATTTATTAAAAGTTTTACCTGATACAGTTGAAAAAGTTGCAGTATTAGATAGAACTAAAGAAATGGGTGCTACTGGGGAACCTTTATACTTAGATGTTGTAAGTGTATTAAAAGATGCAAAACATGTAAAAACTATAATTGGTGGACGTTATGGTATGGGATCTAAAGATACTACACCACGTCAAATTAAAGCTGTTTATGATCATTTATTAGAAGAAGATCCATTTACATCATTTACAATCGGTATTAATGATGATGTAACTCATTTATCATTAAAAGAAGATCCAACATTCAATGTTGAAGCTGATTATACAGCTTGCTTATTCTATGGTTTAGGATCAGATGGAACAGTTTCAGCTAATAAATCATCAATTAAAATTATTGGTGACCATACTGATTTATATTCACAAGCATATTTTGCTTATGATTCAAAAAAAGCTGGTGGAGCTACTCGTTCTAATTTAAGATTTGGACATTCTCCAATTAGAGCTACTTATTATGTAAATAATGCTGATTTTATTTCTTGTTCATTAGATAACTATGTAATTAAATATGATATGTTAAAAAATCTTAAAGATGGGGGAACATTCTTATTAAATACTGAATTCTCAAAAGAAGAAATAGTAGATTATTTACCAAATCGAGTTAAAAAACAATTGGCAGATAAAAAAGCTAAATTCTATATTATAAATGCTAACGATATTGCAAGTGAAATTGGAATGGGACGTAGAACTAATACAATTTTACAATCTGCATTCTTTGCATTAAATCCACAAATTTTACCAATTGATAAGGCTGTTGAATATATGAAAGAAATGGCTAAAAAGACATATGGTAAAAAAGGTGATGCTATTGTTCAATTAAACTATAAAGCTATTGATGCTGGAAAAGATGCTATTGAAGAAGTAACTGTTGATCCTACATGGTCTGATTTAACAGTTAATAATACTAGAGCTACTACAGGAGATGAACATTTTGACCAATTCGTTTCTGTAATTAATAGCTTAGATGGATATGATTTACCAGTATCTGCATTCATGGATAAATTAGATGGTTCTATGAAATCAGGTGTGGCAATTAAAGAAAAACGAGCTATTGCAATTCAAGTGCCTCGTTGGAATAAAGAAAATTGTATCCAATGTAATAACTGTGTAATGGTATGTCCTCATGCAACAATTCGTGCATTCTTATTAGATGAAGAAGAAATGGCTAATTTACCAGAAGATATTGCTGATGACGTATTAACACCAATGGGTAAAGATATGGGTGGTTTAGTATATCGTATCCAAGTTTCACCAGATAACTGTGTTGGATGTGGATTATGTGTTACTGAATGTCCAGGTAAAAAAGGTCAAAAAGCATTAGAAATGGTTAATGTTAAAGAAGAATTAAAACATGCTCCATTAGCAGATTATATGTATGCTAAAGTGAAATATCGTGATGATAAATATCCTTTAACTACTGCTAAAGGTGTTGGATTCATGAGACCTTATTTCGAAGTATCAGGAGCTTGTGGTGGATGTGGTGAAACACCATACTATCGTTTAGTTTCTCAATTATTTGGTAAAGATATGATGATTGCAAATGCTACAGGATGTAGTTCAATTTACTCTGGTTCTACTCCTTCAACTCCTTGTACAATTGATCCAAATGGTCAAGGACCTGCATGGGCAAATTCATTATTCGAAGATAATGCTGAATATGGTTTTGGAATGAAATTAGCTGAAAACTATAAAACAGGTCATTTATTAAAAATTATTGAAGAAAATAAAGATGATTGTGAACCTGAATTAAAAGCATTACTAGAAGAATATGTAGATAATAAAGGTAACCGTAATAAAGAAAGAGAATTAACACCAAAGATTTTAGCAGCTGTTAATGATTCTGCTAATGAAAATATTAAAGAATTATTAAATCATGAAGGTGACATGGTTACAAAATCACAATGGATCATCGGTGGAGATGGTTGGGCATATGATATTGGTTATGGTGGATTAGATCATGTAATAGCTAATAATCAAAATGTAAATATTTTAGTATTAGATACTGAAGTATATTCTAATACAGGTGGTCAATCATCAAAATCTTCACAAGCTGGTTCAATCGCTAAATTTACTGCTGGTGGTAAATCTGTAGCTAAAAAAGATTTAGCCCAAATTGCAATGGCTTATGGACATGTATATGTTGCCCAAATTGCAATGGGAGCTAATACTGCTCAAACTATCAAAGCATTAAAAGAAGCTGAAAGCTATGATGGACCATCATTAATTATCGCTTATGCACCATGTGCTGAACATGGAATTAAGGGTGGTTTAGCAAATCATCAAAGACAACAAAAAGAAGCAGTTGCTTGTGGATACTTTAATTTATTACGTTATGATCCAAGATTAGAAGATCAAGGAAAGAATCCATTACAAATCGATTCTAAAGCACCAAACTTTGATAACTTTAAAAATTTCTTGTTATCAGAAAATCGTTTCGCGCAATTATCTAAAGTTAATCCAGAACATGCTGATGAATTAATGGATAAATGTTTATTAGATGCTAAAAAACGTCGTGAAAGATTAGAAAGAATGGTATAAAATCAGAGGGAAACCTCTGATTTTTCTTTAAAAATGAAAAAAAGTAAAAAAATTATAAAAAAATTGTATAAAAATCTTTACAATTGTAAATATTAATGCTAGAATAACAATGCACTTGGGAAATAGAAAATATTCAACAAAAGAGTGTAGGATAAACTAGTCGGCAAAAGAGCCGGAGAGGACATTGAAAACTGAACAGAATCGAAAAGAACACACGTCAATTAATAAGGAAAAAGAGAGCAGAAGCCGATAGGCTTTGAAAAGGATAAGACAATGGAGAGTTTGATCCTGGCTCAGGATGAACGCTGGCGGCGTGCCTAATACATGCAAGTCGAACGCGAGCCTTCGG